>JAJSAJ010000969.1 GCA_024274855.1 Planctomycetota bacterium
CTTTCTTGTCCGTGGGCCGCTTTGCCATCGGTGGTCACTGTTTTGATTATGCACGATGCAAGTATATTCGGCCCACCTACCACGCCTGTCAAGGTGCTGGATGGGCTGCCTGACGGTGGAGTTTCCGCCTGAGCGACTGGGACAGGGTTGCCATCGCGTGCTGCTTGCGATGCGCATGCGGCATGCGGTATGATGGTTAGCCGGCGCGGTTGCGTGACGTTCGAGTGGGTTTTGGCGCGAGGGGCGGCTCTGTAGCCGTATGCCGACTGCGGCCCCACCACCTGGTTTGTGGCTCTGCCACATCATGGAGTTATTGAAAGATGCTCAGATACTCGAAGTTGCGTTGCTTGGCGCCGGTCGTGTTGTTGGTAGGGCTATTGGCTCTTGCCCGGGTATCCCATGTAGCTGCTGAGGACAATCCACTTGCCGTTGTGTCCCGAGTGGCCTTCAAAACGCCGAAGATGTACGGAGGCATCGCGGTTCAACTTGGCAGTGCCGGCGGGCGGTTGGCGGCGAGGATTGGGAAGGACGGCAAATTCACCGTCCAAGTTCTCGAGGCTGATCCGGTCAAAGTCGCCAAGGCAAGGGCATTTGTCAAGTCGGTTGGACTTTACGGTCCGGTGTCGGTGCAGAGTTTTTCAGGTCGCCGGCTTCCATTCGTCAGCAACCTGATCAATTTTGTCGTGGTTCTTGATACGGGCCAGGTTCCTGCCGCCGAGGTGAAACGCGTCTTGGTACCGGGCGGTTTCGCTGCCATTAGATCCGACGGGAAATGGACGAAGTTGGTGAAGCCATGGCCGGACGATATCGACCAGTGGTCTCATTTTCTTCACGACGCGACTAACAATGCGGTGGCTGAGGATGAAGTGGTTGGTCCCCCACGGAGCGTACAGTGGATAGCACCCCCACTATGGCTACGGAGTCACGAGACGCCAACGGGGATTGAGGCGCCGGTTTCCGCGGGCGGTCGCATCTTTTATATCCTGGACGAGGGTGTAATTGGCATCGTCGATCAGCGGCTGCCGAGTCGCTGGGCACTTGTCTGCCGGGATGCCTTCAATGGAAAACTGCTTTGGAAAAAGAAGCTCGGAGCGTGGGGATGGCGAGCATGGAATCGTGAGAAATACGAGGGAGCCGATTTGACGCGTTTGCGCGCGATGCGAGTTGACGTACCTTTCGAAAGTCATCGGCGACTGGTTGTCGATGCCAACCGAGTTTATGTGACGCTGGCCTACCGAGCGCCAATGTCGATACTGGACGCCGGAACCGGTGAACTGCTGACAACTATTCCGGAGACCGAAGATACACGAGAGATCCTGGTCAGTGATGGTGTGGCGGTTGCGTATACCCAGCACGGTGACAGCAGTGCGGCAAAACGACGTGGTCTGCCGGTCAAGGTCAGGGCGGCCTTTGTCGCCATCGATACGGCATTCGAGAAGCCGTCTCAGAAGAAACCGAGTGCGCGGAATCACTCTGGATCAAACGCTGATTCCGGAGAGTCTGTGTCGGGTGCCAGCATCGTATTGTGGAGGAAAACGTGCCCAGCGATTTTGCCGATGAGTTGGGCTATTGATCAAGGTCGGATTGTTTATGTGAACGCGAAGAAGATTGGCGCGCTGGATCTGCACGATGGCCATCTGTTGTGGCAAGTGATGTCAAAATGGTCCCGACCGAAATCCGTGGTCTGTGTTGGCGGGGTGGTTGTCATGTTGGGCAATAACTATATCGCCGCACTCGACGGGGTCGATGGCCGCGAATTGTGGCAGAAGAAGATCAAACCGGTCGGTGGCTTTGAGAGTAAGGACCTGTTTGTCATTGATGGGGTTGTTTGGCGGGGAATGTCGACCGTCGATGATCAGCTTCAGCCGACTCGAAAGAGTCCGGACGTATTGGATATTGGTTGGGATCTTCGGACAGGCGCGGAAAAGAATCGTGTTTTCGCGAAGAATTTGCGAAGTCCGGAGCATCATCATCGGTGTTATCGCAATAAGGTGACGAGTCGGTATTTGATCAGTTCACTGGAAGGGGTGGAATTCCTCGACCTGAAAGGCAAGAATCACTCGCAGAATAACTGGCTTCGCGGTGCGTGCCGAGCCGGAATGGTCCCGTGCAACGGCATGCTGTATGTCCCGACTGATCAGTGTTTCTGTGAACCGGGGGCCAAGTTGCTGGGCTTTGCGGCTGTGACGACCGGTAAGGATGACGGGCCGCGGGCAGGTGACCAACTCGAGCGGCTGCGTTTGGTTCAGGGCAAGGCCTTCGATCGAGTCGAGGCGAAAGCGGGGAACCCCGAGACTTCCTGGCCCACTTTCCGCCATGATGCGGCCAGGCATGGCACCACGGAGGTAACTGTTGGACCGAAGACGCGCGTTGATTGGAAGGCTGATTTGCACGGTCCCCTTTCGGCGCCGGTTGTGGCGTATGGCAAGCTGTTCGTGGCTATGCCCGAAGCGCACACGGTCTGTGCTTTGGATACGACTGACGGGAAACTCGTATGGCGGTTCACCGCCGATGGACGCGTCGACTCGCCTCCGACGGTTTACCAGGGGCTGGTTCTGTTCGGGGCGCGGGATGGTTGGGTCTATGCGGTTCGAGCCACGGACGGTGAGCTTGTGTGGCGATTCTTGGCCGCGCCGGTCGACCGGCGTATCGCGTATTTCGATCAGCTGGAATCGGCATGGCCCGTTCATGGTAGTGTGCTGATCGAGCAGGGAGTTGCCTATTTCGCGGCTGGCCGCTCGACCTATCTTGATGGTGGGATTCATGTTTACGCGGTCGAGCCCGCTACGGGACGCTTGTTGCATCAGTGCGTACTGGAAGGGCCGTTTCCAGACGGGCAACAAGAGCGGGAAGTCAGTTTCTACATCCTGGGTGCCAATGCGGATGTGCTTGTCGCGGAAGGCGGGTTCATCTACATGCGTCAAAAAAAGATGACGCGCGATTTGCAGATTGTCGATGTGCCGGTCTTATCGACCAAAGGCGCACAGGATGTTGGATTGCATGTATTCTCGACGGCAAGCTTGCTCGATGGATCATGGTACAACCGGACGTTCTGGATGTACTCGAAGCGTTGGCCCGGGTTCCAACTGGCAAACCAAGCCCCCAAGGCTGGGCAGTTGCTGGTCGTGGACGATAAGAATACCTACGCCGTGCGCGTATTCTATCGGCGGAACGTGCACAGCCCGATGTTTTTTCCCGGTAAGGAAGGTTATTTGTTGTTCGCCGACGCCAATACGACTGAGCCGCAGATTGTCGGCGAGCCCGGGTCGAAACCGCCAGTCAAATGGCTTCCTCAGTCTGATTATTCACGGGCCAACCGAAGCAAGCAGATGCGGACATTGGACAGTGAAGCGTTTGGACTGGACAAGATGATCGGGTACACGCGATCCGAACGGCCGGTCTGGATGACCTGGCTGCCTGTACGTATGCGGGCGATGGTCAAGGCTGGGCCGACGCTCTTCGTCGCCGGACCTCCAGACGTACTTGACCCCAAGGACCCGTACGCGGCACTTGACGGACGCCGTGGCGCGCGGCTTGTCAGTCTCTTGGCTGAAGACGGTCGGAAGCTGGAGGAAACGGAGTTGGGTAGTCCGCCCGTTTTCGATGGGATGATTTGCGCCGAGGGCAAATTGTTCATCTGTCTGGAGGATGGTGTTATCGTCTGTTGTGGCGGTCGTTGAGGCGGGAAACGAGGCGCCGTACGGTTTGTCTTGGCAAGCCGGCTGAATTGAGTGGCACAGGCTGTCCTTCTGCTTCCGTTTTGGAGAGCTGCGAGCCTCTTGAGACGACCTGCCTTACCCAAACGGGGGCAGAGGGCAATATGTCCTCTTCCGCTTTCGCTTGTTTCGTTTTGTTGTAGTCGTTCACGGGATTTTCGTCTGCCAACGCGTTAGCAC
>JAJSAJ010000970.1 GCA_024274855.1 Planctomycetota bacterium
GCAACCAGCACCGTGCAAGAACTAGATCGCGGACAACTGTGGGCATTACAGGTCATCTGCGACAACTGCCGCTCCTTCAACAACCAATCGACCGTTGGTAGCGAAGGACTCGGCACGAGTGACACATGCGTGCACTTTCAGGAAATTACCTATCCTGCGTAGTTCGCCTCAGGAAGTGGCGTGGCACCCGGGCGGCACCCGGGCTCAGCACCTTCGCAGCGGCATTGCTGTGGTTTTCAAGTTTCGCCAGGAGTCGAAGCTGGTTTGGACAGGTTAGTCCAACAGTGGAGCGTGAGTAACGTGGTGGTCAACCGACTTGGAGGATACTACACATCAAAGCCACAAGAAATGGGCGACGGCTGTATCTGCTTCTGGAGAGCAGACAACGTTTGGGCATGGGATAAGGAAAGTGAGCTTCGAGGCGTGTCGAAGGCTGGCTTCGGTGAACCGCCCGCATCCGATTGGCTTGACGGCCCTGGTTTCCGTGCCGATAATGTAGCCATGTTTCGTGAAGATATTTCTAGACAAGAACCGCACGACGTGCTGGACATTCCGCCGGAGTGGCTCGCCGAGTTCGAGGCCGCTGCGCGACGGTCGTTGCAGACCCGATTCCGTTATGCGTTCATCAAGACCTACAAACCAGTCATGGACGACATGTCGTTTCGCAGCTTCGATACGACCGCTAGTTATCGGCAGTGGTGCGAAGAAAACCTCCCCGATTGGTTAGGCTATGGGCGCGTTTGAATACCGGCAAGCGGAAGAGATTCGAGACACGTTTTCACAACACGGCGTTCGCTACTTGTTTCTCGGCAAATCGGCTGCTATCTTGCTCGGTTTTCCCGACACCACTCAAGACGTTGATCTGTTTACTGATAAGAGCGTTGCTAACGGCCGTGCTTTGGTCGTGGCGCTCCGTAACCTTGGGTTTACACTCACGGATGATCAGGCGGCGGACATCGAACGAGGGAAAGACTTTGTGCAGCTGAAGAACGGTCCGTTCGACCTCGATCTGGTTTTCGCCCCCGACGGAATCGAGCGATTTGAGGACGCGTGGCAACGGCGCGTCGAGGTGGAAGGCTTTCCCGTTTGCCATCTGGATGACATCATCGCCAGCAAAGAGGCGACCGGGCGAGCAAAAGACCAGGAATCACTGCCGCGGCTGAAGGCATTTCGTGAGTATTGGCTGCGGAAACGCAACCAACGTGACCTCTGATACGACGGTTGCATTCTCCTTCCGGCCACGAACAAACGCTCTTTCCGGACAGGGCAGAAAAGATGTCAGGAACGAATGGCACGGCCCTGATGGGAAAAGGGGGAGTAGTACATTTTTCGTGGCAAGACGGATGAAATCGGTTGGGCTGCTGACCGCAATGGCGGTCGTTGTGTGCATACGTGACATGTTCGTGACATACTGGTAATGTTGTCGACGTGACAATCACCCTTTCATCCCAACTTAGCCCAATAAATGTACCACTCCCCTTTTTCACCGAAGGCCACGTGAGGGTGAGAAAAGCCCGGGGATCTTCGATTCTTGGTTTCCGTAACCATCCGAGTGTCTCCTGTTTGAAGGTCGGGCAAATTCCTCCATTAGAAGTACTGGACGGTCCTCATGTTTGTTTCTCTTGTGTTTCGGGGACATGCCATAATGAGCGCAAAAGTGGTACCCTTCAAAAGCGCAATCAACAGAACAATATGGTTTTTCTCTGTTCGACTTTGGTATTGTTTACATTTGCATCGGTGTCTAATGCCCCGCACAACAATTGTGTCCTGTCTGATCGTATTTGTTTCGATCGCAACTTTCGAAAACAAGATCCCGGCATTTGCGTTCAGCGCTCAACGTTACGATATGACACGTAGATTTCACTTCCGACGGTATCCTACCTATCTTGCTCAATCGGGCGGAAAAAACGTACGCCTCCCCTTTTCTTCGTTGCATTGAAATGACACCGTAGCTGGTCGACCGATAGCAACTGGGGACCTTCCAACGCTCTGGCGAGATGAGAATCGCCCTGGTTAGAGGACAGAATCGTCAATACTACTGCTCGGAATCGATTGTGAGAGGTGCTTTGGGACCCAGGATGAACGGTATCGCTTTGGGTAATACCTCGAATTCAAATCTGGTGTCCAGATAAGGCTCGCCATCAAGACTCAGTTGTAGCGGACGTGAAGACTGCAGCGAGAATGACGGAACTTGTCGATACGTCACAAATTGATTGGTCTCAGCCGTTAGGTTAAGCAACTCGTTGAGCACCAAACCGAACTGCTGTACGTCGATATCGTGGACGACGACCACGTCGAGCAGGCCGTCGTTGAGCCGAGCTTGAGGTGTTACTTCGTATCCACCGCCACACTGCCGACCGTTGCCGACCGCCATGAGGAGTAGTGAGGCCTGATGATCGACTCCATCTGCTCCGGCAAAGTGGCATTCGTACGGGTTCATCTTAGCGGCCGTGACAACACCCATCAATGAATACGCCGCGCCACCGAGAGCCTTCTTTAGCCGAGGTGGCGTATTGGCCGTCACCTCGGCGCCAAATCCGCCGCTCGTAACGTTGACGAAGATGCGGTCGTTCACCTTGCCAATGTCAATTGGTGTGGCAACTCCTTCCGCAGCCAAACTAAGCGATTTCAAGGGGTTGCCTTTCAACAGTCCCATTCCTGTGGCAAAGTCGTTTGCGGTGCCGTAGGGAATCACTGCCAAAGCCGTTCCGGGGGATACGGCTGCTGAAAGCATGCCGCCAGCCACTTCGTTGACGGTGCCATCACCGCCAGCGGCCACGACGACATCCACTCTCTCCTCAGCAGCTTCCGCCGCGAATCGAGCCGCGTCACCTGCCTCCCAGGTTACACGGACTTCGACACGGTGGCCTTGTTCCCGAATCTGGCTAATCGCAGGGCGCAGCTTTGGATCTGCAACCGCCTTTCCGTTGACGACTAGACGAATCCACCGTTTCGTACTTGAATCCACAACCGCGATTCTCCTGGGGGTGAAAGTGACTGGATCTGGTGACGACTATTCTTCACCAGACAATTCCTCAGTCAGTGAAGCTAGTTTCATTCCAAAGTTCTCTACGAATAGCTTGGACAATACGGATGCAAGATAAGAAGGCGAGCAAATTAGCCGAACGACCGAGCCGACACAGTATAGCTTCCACGTTCAACGCGTGCCAGACAGAGACCAAGTGTCATGCTCCGGTGAAGGTTGCCGAACCAATGCAGGACGAGAATGCCGACGCGGTTCATTGAGTCGTGACAGACACGAGGGTATATGAGCATCGGTCAGCTGGTTCAAACAGTGCTGGAATGTATCGCTCGCTTTGGCACGTCGCTCTCTGGATTCACTAAGGTAAACACCAGCGATTTCGGTGTCAGTTGGTGCGAGACTGACACATGAAGCACTACAAGCCCCAACGGACATGAACTCCCGGTGGTATGTCGATTGTGAAATCGTCATTGAGCTCTTGGTTAATGCGAATGGAATCGACAACCCTGTACACCAAAAGTTCGTGCCAGCCACTGGAATGGGGCTTTTTGCGGCTGCATCGTCCATGAAGTAACAGTTGTTCGTCCAACAACTCGGATCTCGTTCGCGATTCCAGTTTCCAGTCGTTCCGTGTGTCGCCACAACCACGCGGTGGTTTCTGGTACAATGAGTGTTTTGCGATTAGCGTGGGCATTTTCCTTTGTCCGAGGGCCGCTTTGAAATCGAGTGGGCAAACCAGCTTCCCGCCGGACATTTCAAGACGACTGCGGCACAGACAATCAAATGGACTATTCGGCGGGAGGAGATTCATGAAACAGGCAACCCGCATATTGGGATTCGCGTGGATTTTGGTGTGTACGATGAATCTCATGGCGAACGATAACTGGTCGCAACTTCAGGGCAACGCAGCGCGGTAGGGAAACGCGCCGAACGTTTCGCTGCGGACTCCGCTGAGTCTGGTCGCGGCGATTCCGTTGACCGACGGCATTTACGCGTCGCCGGCGGTGAGTGACGGAACACTGTACGTCATCGACGGAGCCGGGGTCGTCTTTGCGATCGACGCCAAGACGGGGAAAGTCCATTGGCGATTCGCCACGAAAGGCGGTCCGGGGAACTGCAACAACGTCGCGGCGCCGGCCGTTGTGGGAAACTACGTCCATGTGGGGACGACGGCCGGGTACTATTACGTGCTCGATCGCAAGAGCGGTAGCGTCGTGAAGAGAATCGACTGTCACGAGCCGATTTTTTCCGCGCCGGTGGTCGGAACCGAACGCGTTTATTTCGCGACGCTTGGCGCTCAGGTGTACGCGATCCAGCCGAATGGCAAGATCGTTTGGACCTGGGATTTTGTCAAGGAAATCATTCAGTTCGACGGCGATCGATGGAGCGGCGCCGCTTGGCTCGCCTTTCGAAAGAGCCGGGTCACTTGGCGGGATCATTTCGTTTGCTCGCGCGACATCTGCCTGGTCGGCAAGACCGTTGTCATGCCGGCGGGCGGGCGGACCGTTTTCCTGGATGACGCCGGCGACGCGCCGAACCTGCGGGCCATCGGCGTGGTCCCCGCTTACGTTGGGTCCGAGTATCCGGCGACGTTCGGTCAGAGTGCCGACGCGGCGGGCAACGTGTATGTCCAGTGGCATCGCCGCGACAACTCGGGGCGTTTGGAGATGATGCGACTTGAGGGGAACGAGGTAAAGACGAGTTTCGTCAAGGGAACGGAAACGTCGATCCGGCTACTCGGTCTGTTGAGTTTTTCCCCGGTCAGCATTCGCGGCAAGGACATTTATCGCGTGCGACCGGAACACGGCGTCGGCTTGTGCCGGCACACGATTGGGCAAGGGCGGCCTGTTGTTCTGGGCAAGGCGGCTGCCATCAGTCCACCGGTCATTGTCCGCGATCATGTGGTCTACGGTGGATTGGACGGAAAACTGTACGTCGTGCCGTTGGACGGCGGCAATGCATATGCTTTCGGGACCGCGTTCGGTGCTCCCATCACGGCGCCGGTGGCGGTAGCCATCAGCCGAGTCTACGTTGGGTGCGAGGACGGCTATCTCTACATTCTCGGGACGGACGGCAAAGCAACTCTGCCCACGAGGGACCTCGAAGTCTGGAAGATCCGCAGCCCGTTGACCGGGCCATTGGCTGGCGAGAAGTTCAACTGGTACACGAACTACGGCGACTTTAGTGGTACCAACGCCAACGATCAAGGACTGAAGCCACCGCTTAGGATGCGATGGGCCAGGCGGTTGGAAGGGACGGTGAAACACCTGCCGGTTTGCGGCGGTGGGAGGATGTACATGCACACGGCGGAAGGCCAGATCCTGGCCGTTGAACAGGACACTGGCCGGTTGTTGTGGCGGCGTCACTGGCCCGACGTCTATCTTTCCTTCACCTCGCCGCTTTACATCAAGGGCAAGCTGCTGGTGCCGCAGGCCGGCATCAAACGATCGATGATGCGTTGCCTGGACGCGGCAACCGGCCGGTTGCTGTGGGAGGCACCTTTCACCGGATCACCCAGTTGGAGTCGCCAGTTTCCGCCGGTCGTGCATGGCAAGATTGCGATCTACGCGTCGGGATCGGGTAAGTACGCAGCTCAAGGTTCGGAGCGGTACTTTACTTTCGGTGGTACGCCCGTCGACGCGAACGGACGCGAGGTCATGAGCTGGATTTATTCGAACGACAATCCGTATTACCCGAAAGACCATCATCCGCGCGTGTGGGCGTGGGACCTCGAGACGGGCAAGGTGGTGTGGGAGAAGGACTTTTCACAATACGGACGAGGCGGCAACGACTGCGGCATCTGCGTGCTCGACGGCAAGTTCTACTATTCGACGTTCCTGGGGTACTCGGCCAGTCAGAAGAGACGGCGCGGACTGCCGGCGAAGAACAATGGGCTGACCGCGTGTCTCGACCCCGAAACCGGCAAGGTCCTCTGGCTGACGACCGATTACTACGTGACCTCGAAATGCACGCTAAGCGCACGTGACGGCCGCATCTACATCGGTGGCAAGAACCAGGCCAAGGAAGGTACCGAGGATCGATTCGTTTGGTGTCTGGATGCGAAAGACGGCTCGCTGATCTGGAAGTCCGACGCGATAACTTCGGCACTGAACGTGGTTTCGGTCGGCGCGCGGTTCATCTTCTCGAACGCATTGCGTGGCCGGGGGAACGTCTTCGATCGGGAGACCGGCAAGGTAATCGGCGGCATCGAAACCAATTATGCATGTTGCCGGTTCACGCTCTCCGAACCGTATGTGTTGGGCGCGAACATGGACATGATCGACCTGAGCGAGGGAGGCAAGCTGGTCTCGACGGGTCCGGCCATCGATTCACGCGAGTGCCTGGGGGCCATCGTCTCGAATGGGCGAATTTTCTACATGTCGCAGGCCAGCGGATTCGTCGTCTCGCAGACGTATGGTCCCGCTTCCAAGAAACTTCCCGCGGTGTGGCAGCGGCCGTGATTTGGTGCAGGTCGAGGCGATTTCCGACAAAATGCAGCAGTTGTAGGGTGACCAGCTCGCCGAAAAAAACGTGGCATGTTGGCCGAATGGCGACCGCGAGCGCAGGCACATTAACCCGTCCTCAAGGACGGGCCTAATACCGCTTGCCGACCGAAGCTGAATGGGAATACGCATGTCGCGCGGGGACCAAGACCGCGTATTCGTTCGGGGACGATCCGGATACGCTGAGAGACTACGCGTGGTACTACGACAACAGCGATGAGGCGTATCACAAGGTTGGTCAGAAGAAGCCGAACCCTTGGGGCTTGTACGACATGCACGGCAACGTTGCCGAGTGGGTTTTGGACGAGTTCATCCCGGACTACTACGGGCAGTTCGAGAGCAAGGTCGCGGTCAACCCGCTTGCGTGCCCGACCAAGCAGTTTCCACGCGTCGTGCGAGGTGGGTCCTGGAACGATGATCCCGATCGATGTCGCAGTGCCGCTCGGTCGCGATCGACGCCGGAATGGCAAGCACAGGATCCTCAGGTTCCCAAGAGTATTTGGTTTCACACGGATGCGTGGCATGTGGGATTCCGCATCATCCGTCCGCTCGTGGAACCGAGCGAGCGGGAAAAGAAAGAAGCCTCTTCCGGAGAATGAGTGGGTTGGATTTACGGTCGCGGAGCGTTTGGTCCTTGTTTCTAGGCGTTTTTGCGTGTTTTGAGGGTTGTACAATCTCGATGTCGAATTGTTGTCTACTCTCAGGAGGCACCGAACCAAC
>JAJSAJ010000971.1 GCA_024274855.1 Planctomycetota bacterium
CCAGAAACGATTTCGAACTCTCTCGCTTTCCATGGCCTCGGCTGACCGGCAGCTCACCGCCGCAACTCCGCCCGCAACCGTCGTCTGCATGAACGTACGTCGTGTTATGTGTGCCATCATCGTACCTTTTCCCTTTCGCACCACGGATGTCGATTCGCAGACAGGAGTGCCAAGTCTCTCCCATTCTAACCAACTTCCGCCTCAAACCAACCGGCACGGGCAATGATCGTTAGCTGGGCCGACGGGAGGGCGAGGCTCCCGCCGAGCCGGTGAAAAGTGTCGACGCTGATTGACGTTACGGCTCAGCAGGAGCTTCGCCCTCCCGTGTGGTGGACCACGTTACGATCAAGGCCACCGGCACGTATGGGGCGAGATTGCAGGTGCCGCTTCGCGACTGTGCCAAAACCGCTTGATTCGCGGAACCCGTGCGGTCCTGGCACGCTAGCTCACGTGGTTGCTTGGGACCACTGCATGGTCCTCTCCGGCAGAGACGACCTACAAAACACGCAAGACGGCAGTGCGGTGTTTCTGTCGAAAATCCTGTATACTTATACGCACACGCCAACGCATCCGGCCGCTTGCCTGAGCGTCCGAGTTGCACGTTGCAAACCCATGAAGGAAGCTAACTATGGTACGACCACTCGGAAACCTGCTCTCTGTAGTTCGCACTTTCAGCGGAATCAGCCTACTAGTTGTGGCCGGGTTGGTGTGCGCGATTGCTCAAGATGCTCGCGCCAAAAAAAAGGATGCGGCCGCACATCGGATCGACGTAATCGGTATGGCGTCCCTTGCCGCACATCCCAACTCGTCAATCAGCAATGGCATTGCAACACATCACACAGCACAGAAAAAGAAGCGAGGTTTTGTCACAATCGCCACGATCGGTGCGACGCCAATGACAGTCGGCCCCGATACCGATCCGCAGCGCGTGGTTCAACGAGTCATCGCTTACTGGCGAGGCCGGTTCGCCCAAGTACTGCCTGACCAACCCGATTTGATCGTCGTTCCCGAGGCTTGTGACCGCCCGAGTGGTCTCTCCGCCGAAAAGCTAAAAGCGTACTATCGAGTTCGGAAGAACCAGGTCCGGGACTTCTTTGCAAAAGTTGCCCGAGAAAACCACTGCTACATTGTTTACTCGGCCAAACGAGACATGGGGGACGGAACCTGGCGCAATTCCAGTACAATGATCGACCGAAAAGGAAACATTGTCGGGATCTACAACAAGAACCACCCGACAATCGGGGAAATCGATAAGCGTATTCTCTGTGGCAAGGATGCTCCGATCATCGAATGCGACTTTGGCCGCGTTGCCATGGCCATCTGTTTCGACCTGAATTTTGACCTATTGCGTTTGCAGTACGTCAAAGCCAAACCCGACCTGATTGTCTTCTCGTCCATGTACCACGGCGGTTTGATGCAACAGTATTGGGCCTACTCGTGCCGCAGCCACTTCGTCGGCGCGATCGCCGGCCGAGCCACACCGTCTCAGATCCGAAACCCGTTGGGCAACGTCGTCGCTTCGACTACCAACTATTTCGACTTTGCCGTTGCCAAAGTCAACCTTGATTGCGCGCTGGTCCACCTCGACGAAAACTGGGGTCGGTTGCGAGCGATGAAAGCAAAGTACGGGCCCAAAGTAAAGATCACTGATCCCGGATTA
>JAJSAJ010000972.1 GCA_024274855.1 Planctomycetota bacterium
ATAGCTTGAAGTCGTCCCAGTTGCCGTTGTCGTCGAACGAACCGATGCCGACCTGGCCCCAGGTGAAGGTCTTGTCCGAGGCGATCATCATGGGTGTTTTCATGTTGTCGAAGTAGATCTCGATTGTGCCGTCGGCTGTGCGGCGGACGATTTTCACCTGGTGCCATTGGTCATCCCAGGGAACGCCGGGTGTCTTGTTCTTGGTGATCATCACGCGGGGACGACCGTTGACGATCATGATTTGGCTGGAGTGCGGATCGGGACGCAGACCCAGGTGGACGTAGTAGAAATGAGCTGGATTCTGGTAGCCGAAGAACAGACACATGTCACGATGGGCACCGGCCCCTTTGTTTGTGCTTTGCACTTTCACGGTGAGTACGAAGTCGCCGACCACCACGTCTTTGACAAGTGAGATGTTCAGCGGACTGCGGTGTGGAGGTTTGTAGTGGGATGTCTTGAACTGGTTATAGACTTTTCCCGAATCGGTCTCGGTAATTTTCCAGGCCGCGGGATCGGTCGGCTGCCAGTGATCGGCTCCTTTTTCGAAGCTATCTTCGAATACTAAAGGCAGCTTACTGGGTTCGGGCGCGGATGCCATACAAACAGCTGTCGACAAAGCCAGGCCTGTACAGAGAATGCTCAGGTAGCGTTGCATGGTGTCTCCTCCGGTCGATAGTCCAAGGCGTTGAGATTGCTCGAGAACCAATTGTTGTGATTGTGGGTTTCGCCGGCAGTACTTGGGCCGAATGTCTCGGCCATTGTTTCATGTAAACCTCGCCAGCCATTGATGGATCGATCCCCGAAAGTCGCCGGTCGGCGAATTGTTACCACCATAAACCGGCTAGCGACAAGAGTCAATCAAACGTCACGTAATCCGAGAATTGCGGGCCGCACGTTCGCTCTGCTGAGCAAGGGAGAGTAGTCCCACGGATGGCCATTCGGCTAGCCGATTACAGAATCATCTTGTGAATTGAGATCCTGAACCTCAGCAGTTGCCAGAGTATCTGTCCATTTTAAACAGGAGGTAACCAAGGAAACGGAGAATGCGCCTCTCTGTTGTCTCTGTTCAAATTGTCTTGCATATCCGATCGGCAAAATAAACAGATACGTGCCAGACGGTGGTATTGAGCGGAAGGTATTGGCTTGGTTCCTCGCTTTGGAAAGTCGATTTGCAATGAATTGGAGCCGATCAATTCGGGAGGACTTGCTATACTTGGAGGGTCCCTCAACCGTAGAGCCGTGTCTTCGTTTTTTGCGTTGCCTGTTTCGTTTTGTAACTTGCGTTGTTTGCCGGCGAACGAAGTCGCCGCGGAAAGCACGCGAGAAGAATCCGAACCTTTGGACCAGGAACGGTCTGGATTTGGGAGATCGGTCCCATGGCACGCGTCGTCTATTCTCCGCACTACAATATTCAGTTGTTGGGGCTGGAACGCTTACATCCGTTCGACTCGCGGAAATATGGGCGTGCCTGGCATTGCCTGGAGAAACATTTCGACAAGGATCTTGATTCGTTGAGTGTTTGCCCGTCAGGTGAGGCTGCTCGGCAGGTGTTGCTTGATATTCACGAGGCTTCTTACCTTGATCGTCTCGCTAAATCTGCCTGTGTTGCCAAGGCGGTGGAAGTTTCTGCCATTGCTTTTCTCCCCGACCCCGTTTTCGTATTTGTCGTTGAACAGCGGCCGAGCGAAAAAGGCTCCAATAGACCGCCACGCGACCGAGGCCGAACTGGACGCACGTGGCGTACCTGGACGCGTCCCCTGAGCCAACTGCGGATTGATGCGGCCTCGAACACGGGCCGATTCGGTGGAACGTTATCCGCTCGGCCGAGAACGTGTTTCTAACGCCTACGGATCTAGCCCACGAGACTGATTCACCCACGGGACGAGCCGCGTGGGGGTCTCTTCAACACGCTTGCGATTCGTTGGTACGCAATGGACGGCCAGTATTCGGGCGAAGTTTTGATGTCGGTTAGATGGAGTAAATGCCGAATTTATTGTTCCCAATGCCCTTAGCCAGAAATGTCCTAGGGATCATAACCCGAAGCGTAAGCGAGGGAAATCGCCGTAACCCACTGCCTCGCTGACGCTTCGGGTTGCTTTTCGGCGTCTAAGTGAGGCTGTCCAATTAGGCTTCGCCCCAAAACGGGAGGGCGAGGCTCCCGCCGAGCCATTCTGGCCAACAAAACAAGAGGCTTAGCGGTAGCTTCGACCGCCCGGAAACATTGCTTCTCCGTGTTCTGAGACACAGCACTATGGCAGCACCATGATGCAGGAAGGTTTCGGCATCGCAATAGGTTCGCCGACCGATTTCAAACGGCCCGTTCTAGGATCGATCCGAAACACAATGACGTTGTCGCCAGGCATATTTGCACACAAGAGCAACTTGCCGTCCGAGGTGATGGCCAGGTTCTGCGGCCCTTGGCCCTTGCTAGGTTGGATTTCGATCAACGTCAGTTGGCCATCCTCGCCGATCGAATAAGCGGCAATGCTGTCGTCTCCTCGATTCGTACCGTAGAGGAACTTGCCGTTCGGTGTTATCTTCACGTCGGCGCACTTACTCGTTCCGTCAAAGTCCTTCGGCAGTGTTGGGATCGTCTGCCGTTGAATCAGTATTCCCGATTCCACAACATAGTCGAATAACGTGACCGAATTCGCGAGTTCGTTGATGACATAGACATGCTTGCCATTTGGAGCGAATGTCAAATGGCGAGGTCCGGCGCCGGGGAGTGTTCTGACGAAGGATTGCCGGGTGGGCGACAGTTTTGCCGTGGTCGCGTCCAGGCGATAGCCGAGCAGTTTGTCGATCCCAAGGTCTGCCGCGAAGGCGAATCGGTTGTCGGGGCTGACGACGATCGAGTGCGCGTGAGGTTCCTTTTGTCGTGCCGGGTTGATACTTGATCCCGTATGTTGGATGAACGACGACACTTCACCCAGCGAGCCATCGTTCCGCACGGGCAATGATGCCACACTGCCCGTTGAGTAGTTGGCAACCAGCACGGTTTTGCCGGTCGCGTCAACATCCAAATAGCAGCTGGCAGAGCCTCGTGTCGACTGGCGGTTCAACAGCTTGAGTCGGCCGGTGCGTCCGTCGATTTCATATGCGGCGACTTGCTCGTTTTCCGTTCCGCCGAACGTCTTTGCATGGATTGAGTACAGGAACTTGTGATCCGGCGACACGGCCATGAAAAACGGATTCTCGACATCGGTCGTCCGACGGACCAGCTTCAGATGACCTGTATCCGTATCCAGCAGATAGGCATGGATGGCACCATCGTCTCCAGTCGTGAAGGCCGAGATGAAAACCAGGCGTTCATTCGCATTTGTTCTTTCGCCAGTGTTACCGAGCATGACACTCACCATGATTGGAAAGAGATATGGCATAAGATGTCTGATCACGAGTAGGTTCCTTTTCAGCCGATGATGCCGCTGATATCAATAAGATGCATTTGGCGTCCCTCACCCGTGTGCGGCGAATCGATGACGATCAGGCGACCGTCAGGACTGAAACGGGGATGCAGGTCCACCCGAAACTCACCGGTATACGCCGGTGGATTGTAGAAGCGGCCCAAGATCACGATCTTGCCGGTTGCCACATGGTAGAGAAAAAGCGTTCGCTTTCGTTCTTTGTCGGGGTAGGTATCGTTCAGGATCCACTCGTTGCCCGGCAGGTAGGTGCAATGGCCGTCCCGGACCATCTTTTTGCGACCGATAATTTCGACTTGGCCGCCACCCGATTGGTCTTGGAACAGACAAAACCCGTCTTGATGCCCGTCGGGCGATCCGTGTCGTCGGGGATACCACGACCAGGCCAGGATGTGCTTCGGATCTCGCCAGATGAAGTGCGACGTGCAACCTGAATGGTCAACGACCCACATATCGGAACCGTCGGGTGCCGCAGTCAACATTCGAGTGCGACAGTCGCATTTATCTCGCGGTGCCCAACGATGGAGAAACTCGAGTCGCGTGCCGTCTGGATTGACTAGCAGGTGATTAAAGTAGTGTTTCTTCTTACTCAGATCGGCAATCGGATAGGGGATCTTGGCCACGTCGGCCAACGAGATGATCAAATCTTGCTTGCCTGTTTGGAGGTCAATGCGAAAGATCCCCGATTCCTCCGGAGACAATTTACCGGCGTACGGGTCAGGTAAACCGGTGTATCCATATCCTGGGCGCATATCGTTGATGCGGCGAAAGTCTGGCGCGAAAGCCGTCCGCCCGTCGGGACTCACAGTATAGATCGGATGTGGAACGGTTCGTTTCTTGCCGGTTTTCACATCGAGGATATGACAGACGAACTGGTCATCCTGACGATCGTTCCAGAGGATCTCACTTTTGGAGCCAGGCCGCCATTGCAGCATGCAGCCCTGCTGCCAACACCAGGCGCTCGTCTCGCCCAACTCGATCCATCGGTCGCCATTCTGCAGGTCCACCATGCCGATCTTGATCGTATCGTCCGGTTTAGGCGAACGGCCCTCGAAATCGACCTCCATTCCCAGCAAATACTGCTGAGTCGGGTCGAATTGCAGTTTGTCGTAGTAGCCAAACCAGTGATGTTTCGGCCCGCGAGTGATGGTTCGAACCGGTGGATACTCTTGTTTCGCGTCGGCCGCTGCGACCAATTTAGGCAAGCCGGCCATGGCCAGTGCCGCCGTACCCGTTTTCAATAGATCGCGTCGAGATAGCGTTGGCTGGGAAAGGGACATGACGAATCCTCCTGGAATCAGTGCTGCTGGGAATATTCCCTGTTTCTTGGTTGACCTTGGACGCAATCACCGCGTGACGCGGACGTGGACGTGGCCGGTGGCGGTTTGGCCGAGGTGATTCGTGCGGCGGACTGTGACTAAATAGTGGCCGGCCTTGGCGTAGCTGTGCGTGGTCACGGCGTAGCCGTCCTTGGCCAGTTTCACGGCGTTGCCGTCCGATTGAACACTGACCGGCGGGCTTCCGTCACCAAAGTCCCATGTCTCTTGGCCGTCGTCCGCGGCGATTCGGAATGAGCGGACTTTGAACGTGACCGAGTCGCCCGGCTTGATACCGAACGTGGGCGAGTAGTTGGCGTGGATCGAGGGAGGCAATTGCTTGGGATGATCGCGGTCGATCACTTGGACCACGGCGAAGTCGTAGTCACTGTTACCCCGGTCATCAGTCACTTTGAGCACTTCGCTGTAAGTGCCCGATTTGTCGTAACGGCGTGTTACTTTCGGTCCGATCGCCTTGGTGCCGTCGCTGAAGGTCCACTGGAAATCAGAAATATGTTTCGGCCTAGTATTGCACCAGGATAGGCTTCCATCCAACAGCACGGGCTCGCCCGTCCAGGCCAGGTGGTGGGGGCGGGCGACGGCTTGCAGCTTGGTCTTGTGTGTCGTGTGGTAGGCTTGCCAAAGGAATGCGTAACCTTCGACGATTCCCAGCCGTCCGCTCGGTTGCATGGCGCGGATGTCGAAGTGCACGTGCGACCAGCCACCGCTTCCGCCTTCCTTGCCGAGTGTGCCGATCTTCTGTCCCAGCTTCACTCGGTTCCCCAACTTGAGCGACGAGTCGAACGATTGCAGATGGCTATAACGATAGAACCAGCCGCGATCATCTTGAATGTAAATAACGTCGTAGCGTGGACGGGCTTGCTCTTTGTATCGTGGCAATACTGCCGTGCCGACTTGAATCACCAGACCGTCGGTGGCTGCCAAGACGTCGACCATTCCTTCGGTCCCGCCGATGTCCAGCCCGTAGTGATAGTAAATCGATTTGGTGCCCGGTGCATCGCCGCCGTCGACGTAGACAGGCACATTGCACATCTGGGTGTCGGTGGCAAACCACCGTTGGCGTGCTGGATAGCCGAACGTGGTCGGTCGAATCCAGGGCGAATCGGCCGGCCACAGCCGAATCCTGGCGTCTGCGTCCAAAGCCCAAATGTTGTTGCACTGTGACGTAAACCCCTTGGTCACGGCGCAGTCGATCTGAACGCTCCCCACAGTAACCGGCAGCCGATAGTAGGCGGCGGTAAGGTCGACCTTGTGGCCGTCTACCTCGACCGACACCACGGCACTGCGTATGGCGTTGCGCAATGTGTCGCGATTTTCCTTGAGGTTCAGGAGTTTTACAGTGACCCGCTTGCCGTCAGCCAGTGTGACGTTGGTTTGTTGGCCGATTTTCAGATCGACCGTGCGCATCAGCGACTCAATCGTGGCTGCCGTGGCAGGCATCACATTAACGGCCAACAGTAAGACGCCCAGACAGATCATGCGGTTCACGCTGTTCATCGTGTATCTCCCGTGGTTGCCGCGGTTCTTGGGGCAGCTCAAGTACAGATTTTCAGGTTGGGCGGACGGCTTGACTGAATACTCGAAACGAGGTCGTCTCGCTTCGTGGATTCCCGCGGTGGGACGTGGGTTCGGCCGGATTGTGCCCGTTTGTCGGTGCGATGCATTGTACCACAATAACCTCCACTCCAGTGATCCAGTTGAAGTAGATAGGCCTTATTGGGGGCTACAGTCGTGTGCGGTTGATCGGACTGGTGCGAGCGAGTACAAAAGTACAGTGGATTTCGCATTTCGATAAAGAGGGAATTATCATGTCGACGAAGCAGACCTTGCCTGTCGTTTCCGGGAGAGCACTCGTTGGTCGCCTCAGCTACTGTGTTCTTTGTTGCATGCTGATTGTGTGCACCGGGTGCCCGCGACAGAGTGAGAGGAAAAGCTCGAATACGACGGAAGCCACCAATGCCGACCTAAAGACCGGGTTAGATGAAGCGGCGGTCTCGAGCCCCAAGCAACAAGACCGCGTGTTGCGTCATGCCGTCTTCTTCAGTTTCAAGGAATCGGCGACCGACGAGCAGGTCAAAGAAGTTGTCGATGCCTTTCGTGCTCTGCCCGATAAGATCGACACGATTGTCGATTTTCAGTGGGGTACCAACAACAGCCCGGAAGGGCTCAATGATGGATTTACGCATTGTTTTCTGCTCACGTTCAAAGATGAAGCGGGACGTGCCAAGTATCTGCCGCACGACGCCCACAAGGCGTTTGGCGACGTGTTGCGACCGCACATGGACAAGGTTTTTGTCGTCGACTACTGGGGAACACCAGCAAAGGAGAAACTTGACAAGACGTTGCGGCACATGGTCTTCTTCAAATTCAAAGACGATGCACCGGAGGAGCGTGTTAAAGCTGTTGTGGACGCCTTTGCCGATCTGCCATCCAAGATCGGTACGATCAAGACCTTTGAATGGGGCACCAACAACAGTCCTGAAAAACACTCCGACGGATTCACGCATGCCTTTATGGTCACATTCGCCTCGGAGGACGGGCGCGCAACCTATTTGCCTCACCCGGATCACAAAGCCTTTGGCGGAGTGCTCAAGCCTGTTCTCGACAAGGTGCGCGTGATCGATTTCTGGGCCGAAAAGTGAAAGGTGGAGACACGATGAACCGGTTGTATCGACATTGGTTGTTTCCACTCGGATTGCAGATGCTCGCATTCGTTGCGTTTGCACTGCTGGTCGTTGACGGGCTGATGGCAAACACCAGCGACCCTGGTTTCGCCAAAGTGCTTCGCAATACGAATACGGCGAATTTGCTCGTCTGGTCCTATTGGTGGCCGTTGATCGTGCTGAGCTCAGTCTTCATCGGACGAATCTGGTGTGTCGTCTGTCCGATCGAACTTGTCACGTCACTGTCGGCGAAGATCGGGCTGAAACTTAAGCGGCCTCGTTTCCTGCAATCCGGCTGGGTCGTCACCCTGTTCTATGTCACGATCTTGTTTGTCGGAGTTCACACGCTGGCGATTCACCGCGTCCCGTTTCGTATGGCTATCTACCTGTTGGTTCTGGCCGGTGTCGCGATCCTTGTCGGGTTGTTATTCGAAAAAAATACGTTTTGCGCGTCCTTCTGCCCGGTTGGCCATCTGTTGGGTCTTTACGCTCGACTGGCTCCGTTCGGCTGGGGCGTGAAGGACCGGCAAGTGTGCGCGGATTGCAAAGACAAGTCGTGTGTGGCGAAGAAGAACTTGTATCTGTTTCAAGGTCGCAGTTGTGGCGTGGGATTGGTACCGGCCAGAGTCGATGACAACACCGAGTGTATTCTGTGTGGACAGTGCTTGAAGTCGTGTGCCTGGAACAGTCCCGATGGTCAGCAACGTTCGAATCCCGGATGGTTTCGGCGCCCATGGGCGAAGGACATCTTGTCACTGCGAGGTTTGTCGTTGGCGCAAGTGGGGTTCTTGGTCGTTGTGTCCGGATTTCTTCTCTACGAGATTCTGACCGAATGGGACGTAACCAAAGCGTACCTTCTGGCGGTTCCCGAGTATCTGGAAGCATCGCTTGGCATGACGGTCGGTTGGAGGAAGGCGATCGTCAAGTGTGGCTCGCTGTTCCTCGTATTGCCGGCCTTGTTGTGGCTGTTGCCGTATGCCGTGTATCGCACCGCCGGCAAGATACCGTTGGGGCAGTACCTTCGCAACTGGACGATTGCATTCATCCCGATCATCGCGGCAGCGCACGCGTGCAAGGCGTTACTGAAGACGACCTCGCGGATCCCTTACTGGTACGAGACACTGTCGGATTCGGTTGGAATCAAGACGGCGCAGGCGATCATTGATAAGCATCTGGTTTTGAGGCCGGTACCGACATGGATCAGCCCGACATTGACGGTCGTGACGCTCATTCTGATGGTGGGCGGCATTACATTGAGCTTTGTCGTTGTGCGGAAGCTTATCGCAAAGTCACCTGTGGCAGACCGGCGAGGCATGTCCGCCTTTTTCCTGATACCGGCCGTGTATGGTGGCCTGTTCCTGGCCATGTTGTGCGCGTGGCGGCTGTTTTGAAGGTGGGCAGCATTGTCGCAATGGATGCGATCCGGCATGATTGCAACCTGGGTTGATAATCTGCAAACTCGCCTCGAAGGCGGATTTGCTGGTGCTGTGAACGCGATTCCGACGGAGATCAAGCATGCAACCGTATTTCGTGGCGTGGATCGACAACGTCGAGTTGCTTGAAGTGAGTGGGAAAGAGGTGCAAGGAGAACTCGCGCGACCGTGAAAGCATCGGTATTTGAGTTTCTCGAAATGCCCATTCACCGCGGCTCAGCTCGTGGCCCTTTGTGGGCATGTAGCGAGTTTCGGCCGGTACTTTGGCCGCTCGCCGGAATAGCTCGGGGCGGAAGAAACACGCCGGCCCGAAAGACGTATTTTGAAGCTTGCCGGCCACCCGTCGAATTGGGTAAACTACTCGAAGTCGAGAGCGCTTGGAGCAAAGGAAACGCATAGTGGCACGCTCCAAGCCCTGCGGTTCACTTCAACTGGTTTACATCCTGCACGCTCCCGGAATTGCTGTCCTCGGATAGATCGCGTTTTCGCCGGGAGTGTGCAGGATGGAACCCTCTACGTGTTGCCGCCAAATCACTCGTGAAATCTGCAATCACAATGAATATTTCTCGCGCTTTTATCATGTCCTTCATTTCCTACGTTCTACAGCTGGTCGCAATTTGTCTCGTTGCCAATCAAGTGTCCATTCTGAAAGGCGATGACTCGAAGGAGATCCCCACACTTCAGAGGCCTCTAAAGGTCCTCTGTTACAATGTTTACAATGGATTTCGGGGCGGCAGGAGTTTCAAACCCGGAGTAGAATTGATCAACTCGTTGGAACCTGACATCATCGGCCTGCAGGAGTTGGTGGGTTGGAATGAGGAACGTCTACGTAAAACAGCACTCCAATGGAATCACCCGCACGCGGTCACTTTGAAGGGCGGCGGATACAATATTGGACTGACCAGCTGCGACCCCATCGAGGTCATCGACCGTCACACGCAAGGCTTCTGGCACGGCTATCTTCACTGCCGCACAAATGGTATTGATGTCATTGTGACTCATCTTTGGCCCGGAACGCGCCTTCAACAGGTCCGCGAAGCAACGATTCTCAGAGATCTGGTTGTTTCTTTGGTGAAGGGTGGGCGACAGGTGATTCTCATGGGCGACTTCAACGCACACAGCGCCGCCGACAAGAGCATGCTCGACAAACAGACGCCGCTGTTGGCAAGACGTGGCCCCGGCGACATCAAGAAGAAGCCCGAGCAGCGATTCATCCGCAACGGAAAATTCACCTTTGATGTGATGAACACGATTCTGGAAGCTCCCCTGCACGATGTGGTTCGAGAGTCGTTCGATGCCGCGCATCACCATCCTGATTACAACGATCAACTGAATCTGGGCTCGTTCCCAACAAGGGTTTTGGGTCACACTAACACGGTCGATACTCAAAGGGGATTTCTCGAACGTATCGATTTCATCCTAACCACACCGAGCCTCGCACGCTCCTGCACTAGCGCAACGGTCTGCCGAACAGCACAGGAACTTGAATCCATCAGCGACCATTATCCCCTATTTGCCGAATTCTTTCCGAACAAGGGTCGAAAGACTACAAGGAAGAAACAAGAGGATGATTGAGGATGCCGGTTGCCAGGAGCGTGGCCTACGCGGCATAACAATGGCATTAACGCGGAGCCGCCGGCAAAGAACCGCCCGCCTGACCAACAAGAACCCCGTGCCGTCAATATGTCCAGGGACTACTGCATCTGTGCATCCCGCATTCAGGCTTTGCTGAGCGACGAATGACTCCAAAGTAGAGATTCATGGGGGGCGTTCCCGCTTCCCGCCTGGCACGGATGGTACAACCGTTAAGAGAAACTGCTATAAATGGCTGTGGCACGTTCACGAGGAACAGTTCATTATGGTGACCGGCCAAGAGGGACGAGCATCTCCGGGATGCTGTAGCCATTGAGGTTGGGAAGGAAGAGAGCGGCATTTTCGAAAATCGGATTCGTGTTGTGACAGGTTCTTGGATTGGCCTGAGCCAGTACGTGGCAGGAGACGGCAATATGCCTTCGAACCAAAAAAAGTCTGATGAACAACAAGCGGCGTTTACGATGATGCCGTATCGAGACGGGTTTGTGCAGACGTACAAGCGAGCAATCAAGCCTGCCGTTGAAGGGTGTGGTTTGCGGAGTCTGATTGCCAAGGATGATTGGAAATCGGGGCCGATCGAGGGTCGGATACGTGAGCAGATTGATGTCGCCTCTGTTTGCATTGCCGATCTGACCGGCAACAACTCGAATGTGATGTACGAGGTTGCCGTGGCCCATTCCTGTAAGAAACCGGTGATCCTTATCACGCAAGAAGAGCCCGAAAACGTGCCGTTCGACGTTCGCAATCATCGTGTGATAAAGTATACGGCAACGAGCGAGGGCCGTGTTGATTTGCTGGAGCGACTTATTGTTAGCATCCGCGCGACGCTCGGGTTGAGCGAACTGCCCTTGCGGCTACTCAGGAAGATGCTTGTGCCTGCGAGTCTTGCTCTGCGAGATGGGCCATATGTTGTGGCGGCTAGCCCGCTTTCATTTCGCGCGGCGACCGGTTCGCGAGGTGGTTGGAAAGGCCCCCCTTCAACACTTTCAGACCATGTCGGTATTCGAGGATTGATGCAGTCGTTCGGTCTCCTCTACGGACTCAATCGATTGCCGGAGCTGTTGAACCCCGATGATTTCAAGGACACAGTTCTCGATAGCACAATGCATTTGTATTGCATTGCCAGCTCGAAATCGAACCGATGGACCGGGAAGATGATGAAGCGATTCTTCGCCGCCCGACATCCGAAATGGGAGTTCAAACCTGATCCGGAAAGTACGAACCTGTCAAATCCTTGGGTACTGATCAGAAAGAACGGCAAACCCTGTGAGCTGGACAAGAAGAAGAAGGTGATTCGTAGATACGGTCAACCGTGCGAACCGGAGCTAGGCGCTCCGCCCGAGAGCGACAAGAGTAGAATCGTGGTCCGAAGAACCAAATGGGACTTTGGCTTGGTTATTCGCGGGCCCAATCCGAGCGATTCACGCTGTTTGTTCATGGCCCTGGCAGGTAGGTCCTCGCTTGGTACGGTTGCGGCGAGTATGGCGGCCACTGTTCCGGAGTTCATTCAGGTCTTGGATCGAGAGCTCTTGCAGCAAGGGACCGATCTTGACGATCACCGAACCGCCTTTTGCGCGGTGGTTAGCATTGCGGCCAGTGAAAAGGGCTACGTGTATGGTGTCGATCGAGACTCTTTTGAAGTGAATGACTTGTGGGTCTATCCTCCTGATCTAAGAGAAAAGTCGGTTGAATAGCCGCTCAAGGGTGGGTAAAACGTTGTGCAGATGATCATGGAACTGTGGTCGGATGCTGGGCCATTGGGAAAGTGATGCACCGCGTCATGGTATGACAGGAAAAAATATGGCGGATTTGCACTTCGCTCTGGTCCATTACTCCCACGAAGCGGGCAAGACCAGCATGGAGCCGGAAGCGACTATGGCCATTTGTGAAGTGTGCCTTAAATCGAAAGCGTGCCAAGACAGGGAGTCTCTGATTTGCATGAAAGGAACGTA
>JAJSAJ010000088.1 GCA_024274855.1 Planctomycetota bacterium
AACGCGACCGAAGAGGGCATGAAGTTCATTGGCGAGTATGAAAAGGGACGCATGGAAGGTGTGCAGGCATATCTCGGGATTCGAGGCAACGCGAATATCGCCGAACTGTCCGATGTGCCAAACGACAAGATGGACCTTTACTAAAAACATTGGTGGACGCCCACTCATATCGAGGTGCGAGTGCCCAAGACGAAATGGTGCGTGCTTCGCTGGCCCCATCCCTCAATGGCTCAAGCAGCCAATAAGCCAACCGATGTCTTTGAGGACTTTTACTTCAATGTCTGCTGCCTTGATTATGCCAAGATGGACAAAGCGATGGATCCGCTTGCCGAATTGATGAACCGCACCGATCAGGTTCGTATCCAAGGTCCCGGAACCGACCTGACATTCTCGATCAAGGGGATCGGATCCCAAAAGTGCGCGGGGAAACTGAACATTCCGGACGGCGAGGTGTTTTCGTGTCCCGTCCGAGATAGCGTCAACGGAACGCTTGCTTACACTGCCGAAACAGTCTACCGCGGCACGATCTTCTCGGACATCACGTTCACGTTCCGAGACGGAAAGATCATCGAAGCGACATCTTCCGACACCGTGAAACTGAACGAGATTCTTGATTCGGACGAAGGTGCTCGCTACATTGGCGAGTTTGCCATTGGCGTGAATCCCTACATCACCGCGCCCATGAAAGATCCGTTATTTGACGAAAAGATCTGCGGTTCTTTCCACTTCACGCCTGGCCAGGCTTATGAAGAGACCGACAACGGTAACCGTTCTCAAGTCCATTGGGACATCGTTTGTATCCAAACCCCCGAGTATGGTGGCGGGGAAATCTATTTCGACGACCAGCTGATCCGAAAAGACGGCCGGTTCGTCCTGAAAGAACTCGACCCGTTGAATCCAGAGAATCTGATAAGCTAGACCGCGACTCAAAACGGGAGGGCGAGGCTCCTGCCGAACCGGTGAAACGTGTCGACTCTGGTTGACGTTACGGCTCAGCCGGAGCTTCGCCCTGGTGAAACACGGCTCATCCAGATTCCGAGACACAGCATTCAACTTCGGCTACTTCAGCGGGTCAAGCGCCTTCTCCAGTTGCTCCCAGCTGGAGCCAAGACGTCGATCGATCGGGCTGTCGTCAAGGTATTGTGTTTCACGCGCATCCCGTATCGACTTTGTCACTCGCGGCACTTCCGTCTTGAGCCAGGTGTCGAGCTCGCCTTGCAGTTTTTTTGCGTCAGACTTTCGACCGGCCTTCGTGCGTGCAGCAATCCGTGCTTTATCGACCGCGCGCCGCGCCAGAAGCTCTGCACAATCCGCTCGACACACAACGAATTGGCTCGCCGCGACCAGCTGGCGACGTTCAAGCGACGTCGCCCAGGTGGCACTCGGCTGGTTACCCGGCAGGACCGGACTTTGCCCGAGTAACACCGAGTCCCAACGCAATTGGAGCCAGACAACTCCATCGGTCCGAGCGATTGGGATTTGTCCCAGGCGATCGGTCCGCCCGATCGGCGTTCCCACTTCATCCGGTTGCGGGGCGGCAAAAATGCGTGCGCCCGCCAGAGGCTCGCTCCCGGACCCGGATTTCATCGTCAATGTCCAGACCGTCTTCGCGTGCGTCCGCGAACACCCCACGGCAATCCACTGATCGATCGGGCGACCGCCCAGCGGATTTTCGTAAGCGGAAACAAGCCGGCTGATCAGGCTCGCATCCTCCCTGGTTTCGACAACCAAAAAAGTCTCGGGCACGACCGATCGCAATCCCGCTTGAACTCCGCGGGCGGCCAGTAAAAACACTGTGCCAACCGGATCGATCTCGCGACGCGGATTTCGCACCGGCAAAAGTACTCCGCGCGGTCGCAATACGACGCGACTGCCGTCAACTCGATCGATCATCGCCTGCGGCGTAACAGCGTGCACCATCAAATCAAGCGTCACTCGGTCCACGTCATCCCAACGCACCCAAGGCTGTTGGCAGACACCTCCCCAGTGAGTAGCCTCGTGATCATATTGCCACACCTCAACCCAATTTCCCGCCTGACTAGCTCGCAAGACCACGATAACCGTCTTGTCGACCTCCGCATTCCGCGAGCCCAGCAAACCAGGATCCGGCTGACCGGTCCGCCAATCGATTGTCAGCATCTTTTTCTGAAGCGGAGGCGGAGCAACTTCGATTTCCAGCCGCCACGGCGCACCGATCTCGGCCTCCGCAAGCCGCTGCACCGACCGGCAGATCCCGTCAAGTCGCTGACGCGTCCACGCCGGCGATTGGTCGGCGACGATCCATGCCTGAACGCGAAGCGGGCGCAGCTCCCACACATCGCGCGCGGCCGCCGTATCGCCGAATGGCAACTGCCAGAGACCAACCATCAAACAAAACATGTCAATTATTCGACGTAAAAGAACATTCGTCATTGCATCGGAACCTGTGGAATTCTTTGGGAACCGGTCGCGGCCCACGTTAGACTTCTGGTGTGCCGGCGCTCGCAGTTCGCATACTCACTGATCACATATATTGGTCGAGCGAGCTTGTCACACCCTACACTCGCTCGCAACCGTCTTCTCGGACAAGATGGGCTATGCCCGAGTCAGGGTTTTGCCGAATCGAACTGGACGGACCAACTGTCTATGTTCTGGTAAAGCGAAACCGGTTGATCTCCGACGCCCAACAACCTCTTATCGCACGCTGCATATTCGTTCAACTGCCACAGACCGATCACCGGCAGTCGCTGATAGACCAACCGATGAATTCGTCGGAGCGTACTGAACGCATTGTCACGTGATTGTGCCTGAGCAAGTTCTCGCAATGCGGCTTGCAGCTCCGGATCATGATTGCGGCAGAAACCGGTCGCACCCAACAACCGCTCGGCATCGACAAATGGCTGCATGGCATGCCACTCGAAATAGAAGACATCCCACCGGTCGTTTCCTGGATCAGTCAGTTCGGCGAACGTCGTCTCGCGTATTTCAACATCGAAACCAAGGTCAGCCAGATTCCATTGTCTGCTTAGCGCATGCGTTGCGCGGCTCGCAGTTTCACTGGCCAGATGGACAAGCTGCAGCTTGGTCCGTTTCGATGGATCTACTCCGTTTTCTACCTGCCAGACACGAAGTAATCCAACCGCCAGTCGGGGATCAAACGCCCGCGGATGAAGCCGCGGATCGCACGCATCTCCGTGGGGAAACGGGCCATCCAGCACGCACCCGACCGGTGTCTTGCCACCTGCGAACAGAGACGCCAGAATCTCTTCTCGATTCGTACTGTAAGCCAACGCGCGCCGCACCTCCAGACTCTCGCCCAGCGGCCGCCTGGTGTTCAACACCAACAAGTGGACAGTCGGCGCCGCGTAACGCACCAGCGTCAGATCCGGCTGCCGTGCTACCTGAGCCAACTCCCAGGGCAAGACACGATCGAATGCCAGAATCGTTCGATCTCGAAATGCCTCCAACGCAGCACCGGCAGACGATATCGGGCGCTCGATCACTTCGCGCACGCCCTTGCTTCCAGACGTTGAGGTGTCGTTGACTCGCACATAGCGTACGTGGGCCGCCGTCCGCTCGGTCACTTGAAAGGGCCCCAACCGAGCTGATCCCGTTACGTTCTCCGGAGACAAGATCGGCACTTGCAACCACGCCTGCCAACAAACGGGACGATGCGGCCATCGCAACGCCACACGCTTGTCTTTGAGCATCTTCACCGCGCCCGCTGGAACGTCCGAACGGCCAAGATCCGCCGAGCGTTGATGACCGACCCACGACGACAATGTCCTCGCAACATCCGCGGATTGGAACGGAACGTCCGTCCCCGACCACGACATGCCGGACCGCGCAGCCAGCAGCAGGCGGTCGCCCTCGATCGTCCAGTCAACCAGTGAAGAACGATAGCCGTTGCCTTGAGGCGGATAAACCGCAATTTGAAACAAAGGCCAATCCGTTAATCGACGCGAGCGGATCGCCGCCCAGCCAGGAACGGGATCATCCGGAACAACAGGCGCCATCCGCCGAACACCAACGCGAACAATCGGATGCTTCGCAAACAGCTCGGCCTGCAACTTGTGCGCGCCGCCCAACTTCGGCCAAATAGCAAGCGACTTGGCCACAGCCTCGTCCGCTTCAAGCATCTTGCCGTCCGCGGCCAACTGCCTGGCGTCGCCGAGCACTTTGGTCGCCTGCTCGATCAACCCGCTTTGCCGTTGTTGCACAACGGGGTGACCCGGATACTTTTTCGCGAGCGAGAGGAGGAGCTGGCGGGCCGCCGCGGCCTTGCCAGCGGAAAAATAATCCACGACAAGACGATCAATCGTCAGCCCAAGCGCCTGCTTCAAGCCCGGATAGTCTGGGTCCTGAGAATAGAGTTCATTCAGCGCGACCAGCGCGTTGCGAAACTTCCCTAACTTCTGCCACGATTTGGATTCTTCGAATAGACAAGCTCGCTTCGCCGCGATAAGTCCGGGAAAATCGGGCGAACGCTGCAGCAGAAACTCGTAATACTCATACGCATCGTCAAACCGCTGCTCGTTGACAAGCGATGCGGCCTCTGCCATGACCAGTTCCTCAAACAGCTGGACATGCGCGATGTCAGCCCACTTTACTTCATACTCCTGTTCGGGGCGCGCTCGCAGACGAATATGCAACGGCTGTTCGGGACTCCGGCGCGCCAGCGGTCGGCGTTTCTCCATTTCGATCGGCAGCAGGTCAAGCGTCTGCCCGCTGGTAAGGGTCAAGCGATCAAACGGCTGTTGCTCGATAATTCGCCCTTCGGCAGCTACGGCTGATGACAGCAACAGCACAAAGGCCGTCGAAACGGTGCAAGAGACCAGTCCGTGCCAAATTCGACGTGAAGCCTGGAAGAGGGCGAGCGTCCCACCCAACACCCCCCATTTCGACCGCCCTGCCCGGGGATGATTCTGTTTTTCCTGGTACCTGTGTCTCATGGCGCGCTGCCTCTTCCCACGCTCTCGTCAGACTCCACGATTGCCGCACGAGGCAGAACGCTAGATGACCAATGCAGGTCCCTATTCTCGACGTTCCACGCTTGAACCATCAGCCCCACATCCGGTGCCTTGCGTCCGACACAAATCAGATCGGAATCGGTCAAAATCATCGGCTGAGTCACCAGGATCGTCGGATCGAGCGTACCGATCTTTTTCGGAGCCACGCCACCCGACGTCGGCTGCCACGCCATAACACCTTGCCCCGACGTCCACAAAGTCCCAGCACGGAATGTCATGAATACCGGCTGGCCGTCCCACGTGCCTTCGTCGACCACCGCCGACACGGAACGATCTACGTTCAGCGGCTCGCGTCCACGTGTCGAATCCCAGCGCAATTGGTACAGATTACCATCTGTTCCCGCGAGAAAAACATTCTCACCCGCCGCGTGGAGGCTCGTCACCAAGACAGGCAGTGCAATAACCTGAGTCGGCACCAAGGAAGAATCGCCAGCCAACAAATGCAGATGACTGCTTGACGGCCCGGTCCGTTCGATCACCAGCAACTGGTCGTGAAACATAATCGGACGAATTGCGACGGACTTGTAAGCATGTCCCAAGTAGTAAACCGACAGGCACCGTTTCCGCGGGAGGGATATCACATAGATAACACCCCGATCGGCAACCACATAACATCGCTCGGACTTCC
>JAJSAJ010000973.1 GCA_024274855.1 Planctomycetota bacterium
ACGGTCTCGGCCACCGAGCCAACTCGCGTCGAAACCACGGGCAGTCCGACCGCCATTGCCTCGAGTATCGAAACCGGATTGGCCTCGTTATGCGACGTCAGCACAAATGCATCGACTGCCGCCAGAATTTCAGGAACATCCGATCTCGCCCCGAGCAGTGTGACGCGACTCTCCAGTCCCGCTGACCGCACAGCGGCCCGAATAGTCGGTTCTTGAGGCCCCTGGCCGACGATCCAGAATCTTGCGTCGGGCAGTGCGTGCAGAATCAGCGACGCGGCGCGAACAAACAACAGATGATTCTTCTCGGGACGCAATGCCGCAACGATTCCAAATACGGGTGCCCGCAGTGGGGTCGACAACTGGCGACGTACCGTTTCGCGAACTTCTGGCCGTGGCCGGAACCGGTCCGTATCGACACCGTTGGGAATGACATGGACCTTCTGGGCCGGAAAACCCTCTTGCTCGACAAGATAACGACCGTGCTCGTCAGCCACCGCGATGAACCCGTCAGTCAACCGAGTCAAAACGCGATTCAGCCGCCCCACGCCATCCGGCCACCCGGTTGAATGGAGTGCCGAGAGAACAACCGGTACGCCGGCGGATCGAGCGGCCAGCCGCCCCCAAAACATCTTGTCACCCGCACCGACCGTGACCACCGCATCCATTCGACGACTCCGCATCAGGTGCCGTAAACGGAAGAATACACGCAAGTCGTACTTGTGTGATAACAATCGGCTGTGGACAGGAATCTCCTGAGCCAACAAGTCCCCCAACGGCCCTCGCTCTTTCAGACAACATATCTCGGGACTCAGTTTCGTACGATCGATACGGCGCACCAGATTGACCAAAAGCGTCTCGGCACCGCCGATCGGCATACTGGTCAACACGAACAGGACATGCAACGGATCGTTCGGCGACCGTTCCGGGCTAGTTTCATTTCCGCTCATCAGTATAAGATCCTATTAACTTGTCCGTGAATGAACACGGCTGATTCTGAATCAGATTCCCGCGACCGGCGGAAGTGCACCCGGTGCGAGCGAACTCCCAAGAGCGGGCACGTTGCTTGTGCCCCTGCCACATTACGAGTAGTCCAACGATTGCCGTGCGAAACGCTCGCGGAACTGCTGCCATGCACGTTGCACGACAAGAACCAGTTGGCGCTGTTCCCGGTCTGAGAACAGCCATCCACGTACACCCGCCACATACCCGACCGCCAACAGAGCGGCCATCCCGACCATCGGTCCCAAGACAAGCGAAACCGGCAGTGCACAACAGATCACCGTCCCCACGTCAATCCGCAGTCCCCACCGCCACGAGTAATAAAGTATCAACACCAACGCCACGGCATTGGCAATTGTGGTAGCCGTCACCGCCCCGACCAGGCCCAAGATTGGCAACAACACCACATTCAGGCCAATATTGACAGCCAATCCGATCAATAAAGCCAGACTACCCAGCTTTGATTTCTCAACGCACCACAGATACGGCTCGACCAAGATCGTCAGGCTGAACCAAACACAATAGGTCATCGTCAACGGAAGAACAGCCAGCCCCTGGTCGTATTTACCCCGCAACAACCATGTGAACAAAAGGGGGGCCCCCATGAGGATCAAGGCACCAAGCGCGGTGAGTGCCAGACCCCCGAGTTTCAGTGTCAGCAACTGGTTTCGTCTGACCGACTTCCGATCACCTCGCTCCCAATCATGACTCATGTATGGCAACAGGATGCCCGCGACCATCGAGGCTACCGCGAACAACAGGAAAGGAACGACGCGGCTGGAATGATATTGACCAACCAGTGATTCGGCCGCATGAGTACCTACCTTCGCAAAATGAATGATCATGAATCGGTCGGCAGCGTCGAACAGGTTACCCAATAGGTCACTCAACCACACCCATCCGGCAAATGGCAACAGTTTTGCCCACAGCTCGGCATGTGGCAAATCAGCCCGGCAATCCGCCGCTTCGCGCCCCATCTTTCGAAGAGGCCCTATCGCCACACAACCGGCAATCAAGGACGAGAGCCCAATTGCAATGATCACGGCCCGTTCACCAAGTGCCGTATAGTACAACAGTCCGACGCCGAGTAGTGCAAACAATATACTGCTGATGAACCGCATTACCGCAACAAGGCGGACCTGACGCAAGGCTGTCAGAAGCTCGGTCACGAAATTAAAGACAATCACGGCCGCCAACGAGATACTTATCAAGCGAACCATCGACGCCATATTCGGATCGCCAAAAACCAACCATGCCCAGAAGGACGCGGTGGACGCGATCAGCAGAGTTGCGACGCCGGCCACCAACATACTCAACACCGTCGTCCGCCTCAAGAACGTCCCCAATTGACCACGCTGCCGATAGTACTCGACATAACGCCCGAATGAACCGGGCAACCCGATCACCGCCAGTGGCGCAGCCAGGACAAGAAAACTGAACGCAAGCGACCAGCGTCCCAACTGGTCGTCACCCAGCATGCCGCAGAACAGAATACTGCGTCCAAAACCGACCAGACGCTGAACGACCGTCACACCCAACATGAACATCAAGCCGACAGCAAGGGAATCAGCCTTGGGCCCAATGGACTGGATGGACGGGG
>JAJSAJ010000974.1 GCA_024274855.1 Planctomycetota bacterium
ATCGATCCGAGGTCCAGCCGGAGCGGATTCAGCAGGTGTATCGAGCGTTCACGGACTCTTGCGACTTGACGCTCCACTAAAAGGTAATGTCGTCTTGTTTCCCGTGCTTCATCCCCTTCCTGCCTGTTTATTGCGTGGTAAGCTAGGGTATCTGGGTTGAGCGTACCGGCAATGCTCGCCGCCATCCGTTTGACTGTAACCAAGTGGTTGGGCAGCGTGGACTGATTGATTGTGCCGAGCATTCGTTCGAAAAGGGAGCCGTGCGACGGCTCCGTGGATTTATCCGCGCCTCTTTGTTTCGTTTGACCAAAGGTTCGACGGCTCCCGGACGCTGACTGGTTCGCCGTTCCGCCCCAGTCTTGTAACAGCTTCTGCAAGTGCTTTGGAGATGATCCATGAAACGTGTAAGCCAACTGGTGATTGTGGTTCTCGTCTTGGGTGGGAGCCGGCTTCCGGTAAACGCTCAGGACGAGGCAAGCTCCAAGAACACGAAGACACCCGGGATCAATAGTTCGCTGGTTTCGGCTTTGAAGTTTCGGGGCATTGGGCCCGCCTTCATGTCGGGTCGGATTATTGACATTGTTCTTGACCCGATCAATCGAAGCACGTGGTATGTTGCGGCCGCCTCGGGTGGCGTCTGGAAGACAACGAATGCCGGCACATCATGGAAGCCGATTTTCGATCGATATGGTTCGTATTCGATCGGGTGTTTGGCAATTGATCCACACAATCGTTTCGTCGTTTGGGTCGGTACGGGTGAGAATAACAGCCAACGCAGTGTCGGTTATGGAGACGGGCTATACAAATCGATCGACGGTGGCAAGAGCTTTCAATGTGTCGGTCTCAAGCAGTCCGAGCACATCGGCAAGATCTTGATTGATCCTCGAAACTCAAACGTCGTCTATGTTGCGAGCCAAGGTCCTCTCTGGGCCGCCGGCGGTGACCGCGGATTGTATAAGACGACTGATGGCGGTACGAGTTTGAAGTGCATTTTGGAGATCAGCGAGAATACGGGTGTCAGCGACATTCAATTCGATCCCCGAAATCCCAACACGATCTATGCTACCGCTTATCAACGCCGTCGTCATGTTTGGACTTTGATTGATGGTGGCCCGGAGTCGGCGATTTACAAGTCGACTGACGCCGGGAAGACATGGCGGAAAATCACGAAAGGTCTTCCATCGGTCGATTTGGGCCGAATCGGGTTGGCTGTTTCGCCTGTCAAGCCCGATGTTGTCTACGCGCTGGTCGAAGCAGCGGAAGGGCAGAGCGGGTTTTTCGTCTCGACCGACCGCGGTGAAACATGGCAAAAGCGAAGCGATTATGAAAGCACCAGCCCTCAGTACTACCAGGAGCTTGTTGCCGATCCCAACGTATTTGGACGCGTCTACTCGATGGATACGTACATGATGGTTACCGAGGACGGAGGCAAGACTTTTAACAAGCTGGGAGAACGTTACAAACATGTAGACAACCATGCGATGGTCATCGATCCGGACGATTCCGATCATTGTTTGATTGGTTGCGATGGTGGATTGTACGAGACGTGGGACCGCGGAAAAACATATGATTTCAAAGCGAATCTTCCGATCACTCAGTTCTACAAGATCGCGGTCGACAATGACACGCCCTTTTACAATGTCTACGGAGGTACTCAGGATAACGCAACGCAAGGTGGACCGACTCGAACGCGAAACGTTCACGGGATTCGCAATGGCGATTGGTCAATTACGGTGTTTGGCGACGGTTTCGATCCGGCAGTCGATCCGGAAGATCCCAACACGGTCTACTCGCAGTGGCAGTATGGCGGGCTGATTCGGTTTGATCGAAGCACGGGCCAACGGATTGACATCAAACCCCAGGAAGCGAAAGCTGGACCTCCACTTCGATGGAACTGGGATTCTGCATTGCTGATCAGTCCGCATTTGCATACGCGTTTGTATTTCGGTGCTCAGATCCTTTTTCAGAGCGACGACCGAGGCAATACCTGGAAGGCAATCAGCCCCGATCTGACCCGTAACTTGGATCGAAATAAGTTGAAAGTGATGGGACGCGTTTGGGGTGTGGACACGGTTGCCAAGAATATGTCGACGTCATTCTATGGGACCATTGTTTCCGTTTCCGAGTCACCACGCGTTCAGGGACTGATCTACGTCGGCACGGACGACGGGCTGGTTCAGATTACCGAGGATGGTGGAAAGCATTGGCGTAAAGTCGAGTCGTTTGCACACCTTAACGTTCCGGATAATGCTTACGTGAGTGACATTGAAGCGTCGCTCCACGATCCGAACACGGTCTACGTGGTGTTGTATAACTACAAGAGCAATGACTTCAAACCGTACGTGGTCCGCAGCACGGACCGTGGCCGTACGTGGACATCGATTGTGGGGAATCTTCCGGAGCGGGGGTCGACGTATACGATCGCTCAGGATCACGTCAAGCCACGGCTCTTGTTCGTCGGTACCGAATTCGGTCTCTTCTTCACGTTGGATGGTGGTGAAACGTGGGTTCCGCTCAAGGGGGGCCTGCCGACGATTGCGGTTCGCGATCTGGAGATTCAGAGACGCGAGAATGACCTGATTGCCGGAACGTTTGGCAGGGGGTTCTTCGTCCTTGACGACTACACGCCGCTGCGCGAGCTGAGTTCCGACCTGGTTAAGAAAAAGGGCCACCTCTTCCAGATCAAAAAAGCGGCCATGTACATCCAGACCAACCCATTGGGTGGCAGCGGCAAAGCGTTCCAGGGGGCAGGATTCTTCACAGCCCCAAATCCGCCGTTTGGTGCGACGTTTACGTATTACATCAAAGAATCGTTGAAAACTGGGCAGAGTCGCCGGCGAGAAAAAGAACACGGCTTGGCGAAAAAGGGAAAAGACGTTCTTTATCCGAGCTGGGAGGCGTTGAAGCAGGAAGACCGCGAAGAGGCACCGGCCGTGATCCTGACAGTACGGGACCAGCAGGGCAACGTGGTACGCCGAATTCCAGGATCCACATCGTCCGGGATCCATCGCGCGACGTGGAACTTCCGATATCCGGGCTATACGCCGGTCCAGATGGCCGGAGATGGGTACGGGCCCATGGCCGTGCCGGGGCAGTATACGGTCAGTCTGGAAGCTCGTCAGAATGGTAAAGTCACTCAGTTGGCTGAAAAAACACCCTTTGTTGTCGAACCGTTGAGTATGGCAGCCATGTCGGCCGGCGAGCGTCAGAAAACGTTGGCATTTCAAAAGAAAACCGGCTCGCTGCAGCTTGCCGTAATTGGTGCCTATCAGGTTCTTAAGCAGGCGGCGGACCAGCTGAAGTACATGAAGCGAGCGGTCGAGACCACACCGAGTGTCGATCCGGCGATTGCGACGGACGTCCGGCGCGTTGAGTTGCAAATGCAGGATCTGCTCGAGCGATTCGAGGGTGACAAGACAAAACCGCGACGCGGTGAACCAGGGATGCCCGGTATCCTCAGCCGCGTGCAGCGAGTTGTCAGCGGCCATTGGGGAACCACTTCGGGACCGACCGCAACGCACCGAAAGAGCTACGAAATTGCCGCGGAGCAGTTCGGCGAGGTCCTTGGGCCATTGCGAAAACTGGTTGAACGGGACCTGCCGTCGCTTAACCGGAAACTGGCGGCGTCTGGTGCGCCCTGGACTCCCGGACGTAAAATCCCCAGCTGGAAAAAATAACGCCGAAGCAAGCAGATGAAAGGGTCTGCTGTGCGGGACACCCTCAATCGATCCCGCAACCACGGCACACGATTCTTCGTGCTGAACACGATATGAATAATGACCGTGTACCTGCTTCGTGGTCGTAGGGTGTGACCAGCTCGCCGTCGAGAGTCTTCCATCATCCGCAACGTTCACGGCGAGCGCCGGCACACCAGGAATTGCGTGGCAAGTGAGAATGCGTATTGCCGGTCGCTACTCGTCCCATTCTGGAGCATCCCAGCCGGGTGTTGGATCGGCACTTCCTCAATGGATGCCGCACTCGACCAACGCGACAAAACACGGAAATGATGACCCACGCATGGGCACGTTGTAACCGGATTGTGGTGTGCCGGCGCTCGCAACACCGTGGTTGCCAATTGCCAAGGTGTATGCCGCGAGCTTGTCACACCCTACCTCTGG
>JAJSAJ010000975.1 GCA_024274855.1 Planctomycetota bacterium
CATGCCGGTCCCTTCGAGCCGAACGTTGAACAGGCCACCTGCCGCAATGGCGGTCAGTTTCCTCATAACGGATATATCCCAATCGACCGATGGTTCGAATGCCAGCAGGTCGTTTCCATTGACGAAGAGCGAGTCGTTTTCCAGAGACAGAATCTGGATGCTTTTTCCTTGGTCGGCCAGGTACATTCGTCCGCGTCCGTTGGCTTTGGTCAACCGTGCTCCTTCGCCCGTGACGGCCTTTTTCAGGAACTTCCCAACTCCCTTCTCCAAGATCCCTTCTCGCTCGAATCGGATCGTGCCGACATACCCGACCATGGCGCCCGTTTTGATCCAGATTTGTCCGTCTAGATTGACCTCCAGCATGCGAGCGCTTTCCAGCTCGAACAGCCCCTCGCCCCGATCCTGCTGCCGCGTGGTCTCAATGAATTCCTGCAATGAATAACGAGCCATTGAATTACCCCCCATTTCAAAAGAACGCTCCACCGAGTCAGAGTGACACCGATTGGGAAATACTTGTTTGTGCTTGAAAAAATCGGTAAGACTTTAGCCATCCGCAGTAGACCGTGATCCGTCATTTCGCTTTATTGCGGGTCGACCCCAACCGCCTTGTGCGGTTGTTGAAGAAGTCTCGTGGGCTAAAAAGGCTGGTTCTCGCAAATCCTCTCTCCCCAGCCCCGCGCCTTCGGCGGTGGCGCTGGGGAGAGAGGGAGAACGGTTGGCATTCGCCTTTTAGCTGACGAGACTCGTTCACCCACGGGCAAGCCCGTGGGGGTCCTTGACCCGACCATTTGCAGCAATCGGCTAAACAGTTACACAATTTGTTATTCGTTATTAATTATTCCCCCACGCCGATCCGCCGATCGTTCCTCGGCTGATCGCTCCGTTGCCGGCTCCGCACATCGTAACAGAAAAGTGACTCGTGGTAACGAAGATAGAGTCGGCCGTCAAGCAGAACGGGATGCGCCCACGCGTCACGGACACGCTTTTTCACCAATTCAAACCGGCCGGCAATCTCCAGAGTGTCGGGACCCGGCTTTAACAACCCGACGTTTCCACGCTCGTCCAGGCAGTATAGCCGCTGGTCGGCCCAAATCGCTGCTCCGGTCGAGAAACCTTTTTGCTCGCAACGCAGCTTGCCCGTTTTCCAGTCGACTCCCATCCACCACTTGTTCCTGCGATAACCGGCCGAATAAAGCGTATTCCCAACCAGCACGGCACCACCGGTGACTGTATCAAGTGGATAGTGCCAGACCAGCTGGGGCGTAACACCTTGTCCATCCGCCTGCAGTCGATACACACGGCCTTCTTCCGCATAGGGTGTCACATAGAAGATGCAGGCGTCGCGGTAGACGGGGGTTGTGATGTTCGCTCCGAATCGGTTCTTTAACGGTACGGTCCAGAGTAGTTGGCCTGTTTGCGCATCGACACCGAATCCGTGTGCCGAGGAGCAATTTGCAATAATTCTGCGTCCGGCAAGCTCAAATAGAATCGGCGACGAATAGGATGTCCGCTCGCCCGTTAGTGGCGGAGTGACCCAAGCTGTTTGTCCATTTGTCTTATTGAGTGCGGCAATCAGTCCCTTGTTGCCTCCCGGTGTCACAATAACGTGTGGTCCGTCCACCAACAGGCACTCACTCAACGCCCAGGTGATGTTCTTGGCATCAAACCGCGTGCGCACATCAACCGCCCACACTTCGCGTCCCGTTTCCATATCGAGGCATACGGTGCGTCCATGAGCGTTCATGTGGAATATGTGGCCCTCACTAAATACACACGATGCACGCGCACCAGGATAGGAACGCGTCCATGAGCGGCCGTTCTTAACGCTCCATACTTTGGAGCCATCAAGGGCCAGTGCGAAAATGACAAGGTCCTCGTCCACGTCCCCTGTGATATAAATGCGTTTGCCGACGATAATCGGTGATGACCACCCGATCCCCAGAGCTTCAGATTTCCAGAGAAGTCTGGGCCCCCCTTCGGGCCAACTGGCCAGCAGACCACGCTCCGACGAGATTCCATCGCGTCGTATACCTCGCCACTGAGGCCAGTCGGGCTCGGGTGACGCAATCAATCCTTCGGCACACAATCGGGTCACGAACAACCCGAGTACCACGCAGCTTGTCAAAATGGGATGCCACATGCTGTGTTTCTAACCTCAAACATCGTTACGTTGTTAACAAATGTCTAGCGATCAACGGGAGCAGGGCCAATGGGGGCTCCGGTGTGGTCGATTCTTCAGAGTGTTGTAGGTTAAGTTGTTGCGTGTTGGGTGCGTGGCACTATCGTAACATACGGATTCCGAACGTACGACGCCCGGCCGATCCAGGGCTGAGGTAGTCAATTTCTCGACGTATTGCGAGTTGGAGTGTTGCGGCTCCCGGTGGGGCTCGATCGTATTGTGGGGCATTCCACGGGAGGGCGAAGCGACTGCTGAGCCGTAACGTCAACCAGCGTCGACACGCTTCACCGGCTCGGCAGGAGCCTCGCCCTCCCGGTGCCCAGCTTGCGCTCATCGTCTTCCCAGTGGCCTGGACCGGCAGAATTCTGGAGAGAATGGAGGGCTTGGGCAAGGCGGGCGCGGTGTCTTGCAAGGTCCAGGTGTGCGCAGGTCCCCGCGAGCTGCGAGAAATCTGAGCATCGCGATTTGCCCTGAGTTGCGGGTTTCTTGCCTGCCCACTCTCGGGCCGCGTGCGCGGCTTCGGACGTCGTCACATCCAGCTCACATCCAGCTCAGGAGCGGCGAGAGGTCTTGCGCGGTATCGAGCAGTGTTTCGCCGATAGTTGATTGATAATGCGCGATGTGGGGGGGATGGGTGGAATGTTTTGATGGAAAATGAGCATGAATATGGTGGCATATTGGCAGCAATTCCCGCTGGCCCCTGAGGTGCCGCAAAAAAAGCCTGTTTTGGGTGTTTGCTTTTGTCAACACTCGTGGCAGGATCCCGTGTGCTTTGCCGGGTGTGGGCGTGCTGCGTTGAACCCGCTTCTAGTTCCGCCCGGCAGGCGGAACCTACTGCGGGACCTACTGCGGGACTGCTCCGCCAGCTGAAGCAGGCGGCTTCTTTAAAAAAGTGCTCAGATTGGCCTGTTGGGATCAGGTGTTGGTTTGGTAGAAGGCCCTTGCGTCGTGCGAGTTTCCCGAGTTCGAACCGTCAACGATACGCGAATCCAGCCATTACATCTCCGCATATCTCCGAACGACGCATTGATTCGTCCTGGATTGTGCCAATGATACGGGGTCCGATCGATGCGCTTGACTGGCTGCACCAATCGCTTCTCTTCGCAGAGCTTTCTTCGCTTGCCTACGAGGGTGAGAGCACCGTTCGTCGCGTGGCCAAGGCCATGGGATACCATCGAGTTCGTTTCTTCGACCGGGATGGGGCTCAGGCGTATGCATTGGACAGCGTTCATGACTGTGTCATTGCGTGTCGAGGAACCGAGCCGACCCAGTGGAATGACATTCGTGCCGACGTTAACGCGGCGGTCGTGCTGGCGGAGACGGTTGGGAAGGTGCACCGCGGCTTCAAGCAAGAAGTTGACGACCTTTGGCCATGTTTGGAACTAGCGCTGAAGCACAACGCGAAACCGATTTGGTTCACAGGCCACTCACTCGGCGGGGCGATGGCGACGATCTGCGCCGCGCGGTGCTTGCTATCGAACATTTGGTCGACCCCGAGCGGCCTGTTCACGTTTGGCAGTCCGCGTGTCGGGAACGGCCGGTACATCAACCACGTTACGGTCAGTCACTACCGTTGGGTGAACAACAACGACATCGTAACGCGGGTTCCCCCTGCATGGCTTGGTTTTCGCCATTCGGGTAAGGAGATCTATTTGGACTGGACTGGACAGATTCGGCAAATCAGTTCCTGGCAGCGATTTCGCGACCGTTTGCGCGGTGCTTTGAACGGACTTGCCAGACTTCGCATCGACCATTTCTCGGATCATTCGATCACACGTTACGTCCAACACATTGAGAATGCGGTTCTTCAACAGGAAGCGTCACGCCTGGCCGCGTCTCCGTGGTACCGTCTTTGGAGCAGGCAAACGCAGCAGATTGGCACGTCGGTTCGGGCCCCTTTTCGGCCGCAGCGTCGTTCCCGCGCGGGCTAGATGCGAAGCCCGTGTCAGGTCGCGATTAGCGCCGCTTGGTGCATTCTTGCCAGGGGCTCCTGATGGCCGACAACAATGACGACATCGCCGGCTTGGAATTGCATGCTCCCTCTTGGGCGGACGGTCGTTTTCCCGTCTTGATGGGCAATTGCCACGAAGACAATCGTCTCTTCCCTTTGGCCGAATTGAGCGATCGTTTGGCCGACCAATGTAGACCCGTCACGGATCGTCACTTCATTCAGTTCAAAACCGCCCTCGGTATGGCAGCCGGTCCTCAGAAACTCAGCCAGATGCGGGCGAACGATCGCGGTTGCCACGTCGATGCCGGCCGCATAATGGGGCGAGACGACCAGTGATGCACCAGCGCGTTGCACTTTTTCGACGGCACCTTCCGTGTCGGCTCGGCACGCAATAAACGCATTTTCGTTGAAGTTTCGGGCACAAAGTGTGATAAAGACGTTTTCCGCGTCCGAATTAACCACACAGACAACACCGCGAGCACGGCAGACACCAGCCTTTTGCAGAACATCATCCTCGGTGGCATTGCCTTGGATTACCAAGTAATTGTTGTCGAGTGCATCTTCGTATCCCAACTCGTTTTGCTCGACAACAACGAAGGAGAGCCCCTCGTCGGCAAGCTGTCTGCAGACCGTCTTGCCCATGCGTCCGAACCCGCAAACAATGATATGATCGCTAAGTTGATTGATTTGTTTTTGCATCTTGAGTTTCCAGGCAAGTTGTTGACTGACGGTGATTTGCACTAACGCACTCATGCAGTAGGTGGTCGTGACAATTCCGACTAATAGAACGATCGACGCGAATTTTTCGCCACCTGGCGACAGCCCCTCGTCACCATAGCCAACGGTCGTAATCGTAATCAGTGTAAAATAGAGCGACTGCCACAGACCCCAGCTGCGTTCGATCAATCGAAATCCGATTGTGCCGAACAGGACAACGCCGGCAAGTGCAACGAGGCAACGACGCACCGTCCTGGCGTTGGCGCTCTGCAGACTGCCTAGTCTGGCGAGCGAGCCGGAGGGCAACGGTTTACTTCGTGCAAGTTGACGCGTCATGCTCTGGACATTCGAAACAGGAGTGGATGGAAACCGATGGCAAAACCGGTGTGTCGATCGTATTGCCACTGGGCGGGACTCATCGACCGCTAAGGGTCTGTAACAAGATTGGACTGGAGTCACCAGCGACGCCTTGCAACAGGCGTCTTGCTACATGTTCATCGCTAACAATCGAGTCGTTTGGATTCCGTTTTCGGTGTGCGGTCAATCCGTCGAGCATCGCCAGTACCAGGCTTCGCCCTCCCGGAAACACGATTTCTCCGGATTCTGAGACAAAGCCTAGAATATCGTAGGTCATGCAGACGCGAGTGGCGGGCGCGTGAGGAAATCAGACACGGCATTCGGACGCCGATTGTGTGGATTTGCGCGACTGAACGACTTGTGCACAATGTTGCTGCCGGACAGCATTCTCGGCGGCTGGAGAAGTTCCTGAACGTTGTGAACGCGGCACGCGAACAAAACGTGCGTGTCGTTGTGCAGCCGGCCGTTGGTCCAAGGTATTCTGTCACGGCTTAATGACGGTCACCGGTGCGATTTTCGACAGGCCGGCTTTCAGTTTCTTAGCCGAACCGACGACGACAACGACCATGGTTTTTGGATGAACGTGGCCTTTGGCCAGCTTGGAACAGTCTTCGGCTGTTGTGCCGGCCACGCCGGCCAGTAACTGTTGGATGTAATCATCGGGCAGGTCCGAGTAACGGAGCAGCCAAATCTCGCCGGCAACCTGTTGGGGAGTTTCCCGAGAAGCGGGGAAAGACCCGAGCGTATATGAGATCGTGTCGCTCAGCTCCTTAGGCGTCGGCGGCTCGTTCCGTAATCGATTGATTTCTTCGAAGATCGCTCGGACGGCGTCGACGGTCGTTGACGTCTTGCTGAATGTCGACACAAAAAACCGGCCGGAAAAACGTTTCGCGGCAAACCCGCCCCGAGCTCCGTAGGTGAGCCCCTTCTTGACGCGAATCGTTTCGTTCAACCGACTTCCGAACGCTCCGCCAAAATAGCCGCTGACAACACGACTGACAAAGTAGCCGGGGTCCTTCCGCGTGAGGCCGATCTGGCCGACTCGAATCTGGCTTTGTCCGCCAGGATAGTCGACCAGGAAGATGTGCGTGCCTTTCGCCGTGGGGATTTCAGGCAGCTTTACGCCAGGTGCATCTCCGTCAACGTGCCACGCCCCGAAGTGTTTTCGAGCCACGGCCAACGCTTGTGTCATATCTATGTCGCCTGCGAAAATCAACGTCGCGCTATCGGGACGTGCGGTAGATGTCCACCAGGTCTTAAGATCGTCACGTGTGAGATTGTTCAGATCCTTCAGCGTGCCGGTTGCATTACGTCCGTAGGGGTGATCTCCGTAGATTCGGCGTTTGAGTTGTAGATCAGCCAGGTAGCCAGGTTCTTTGGATTGAACCACCAAACCGGTCTGAATCTGTCGGAGCAACTTCGTGAATTCCTCCTCGGGCATGGTTGGCGATAGGGTCACTTCAGCCAGCAGGTCAACCGCGCGATTAAGCTGCTCCGGCAGACAACTCATCACAATGTTACTGGTATCCATCGACGCACCGCCGGCGAGAGAAATGGCATATTCGGCCAATTCGTCGGCGAGTTCTTTTTCTGAGTGGTGTGCTGTCCCGAGCGTCAGCATTTGCATTGCCATGGACGCGGTACCTGGCTTCGATTCGGTCCACGCTCCGGCAAGCAGGCCAAGATTGGCCGAAATGAACGGCACTTCGTGATTCTCGACAACGATCACGGTCATTCCATTCCCGAGTGTTGCTTTGTCGACTTTTGCCTTCATGTCGAAACGCAGACGTCCAGCGATTGGCGGTTTACCGATGTAATCTTTCGGCCTCGAAACACCGGGTCGGCCGGGGGCAGGCGGATTGGTTTCGGGCTTTCCGGTCACCGCCACATTCTCGATGCCCTGTTTGGCTCCGAACATGCCCCCAAGGGCTCCGAGCAGGTTTCGCTGCACACGAAGCGTCAGGGCATGTTCCAGGTCGAAGTATGTTCGGGCAACGCGTTGGATATCTTTGGGCGTCACACTTCGGATCCGATCGATTCGTGAGTTAACTTGGGAAACATCGTCTTCGAGTACGGCGGCGGAGCCAAGTGCTTCGGCCTTGCCAACAACGGTCAGGTTTTCGACAACCAGACTCTTCAGCATCTGATTGCGTGCTTTGACCAGCTCCTGTTTCGTTACCGGCTCGGAGCCCATTTTTCGGACTTCGGCCTTGAGAGTCTCGAGAACTTTGTCCGGGTTGCTGCCCATTGGGGAAAGGACGGCGCCCGCGCCGCAAACCCCGGACTGCTCGAGTTGCATGCTGGCGGCCAAAGCGAAGACGGCGGACTGATCCTCGGCAACCAGTTTACGGTAAATGCGGCTGCTTTCGCCTCCACCCAGAATCCCGGTCATCAGGTCCAATGCGATGCTGTCGTCGTCTCCGGCGGGAACTCCACGGAACAACAAGGCAACGATCGGAGCCGGTGCATTGCGTTCCTTGATCGTGATCTCGCGAGGTTCGAATGGCTTGTTGACCGGTTTGGGGATCTGGGGGACGTCGTCACAACGAGGGATCCAACCGAAGTACTTCTCGGCCAACTGATCGGCCCGTTTGGTTTTGACGGCACCGACAATCACTAACGTCGCGTTGTTGGGAACGTAGTAGCGTTGCCAGAAAGCACGCAACTCAGGAACCGAAGTCGCTCGCAGATGGGGTATCGAACCAATCGTCGACCAACGATACGGGTGCCCCGGAAAGACGTATGGCAAGACCTTTTCCATCAGTTGCCCATACGGCCGGTTCAATCCCATTCGACGTTCTTCCTCGACAACCTTACGTTCCGTGTCAAACGCCTCCTGATCGATCTTGAGCATTGACATCCGTTCCGCTTCGAGCCACAACGCAAGCTCCAGCTGATTGGCCGGCAATGTCTGAATGTAGACGGTCTGGTCAAACGTTGTGTGTGCGTTGCAGTTGCCGCCAACCTTGTGAATCAGATCAAAATGTCCGGTTGAGCCCAGTTTGTCAGTGCCGCGAAACATCATGTGTTCAAACATGTGTGCAAACCCCTGGCGTTTGGGATCCTCATTCTTGGATCCGACGTGGTACCAGAGATGGACGGCAACAATCGGCGATGAAAAATCCTCGAGCGTAATGACGCGAAGGCCGTTCTTAAGGACCGTCTGGTGGTAGTCATAGGTTCGCTTGGGCCCGTCAGCCAGCAAGCGTCCGTCGCTGAATGCAAAAACGGTAATAGCCAGGCCAATTGCCCACAGAACACGGAGGGTCCACATCGATACGCAATGACGACGGTTCATGTCAAGGTTCCTTGTTGTTGTTCGTCTCAGGCATCGACCGCGGCGGCATGATATCCGTTGCGCCAGAATGACGAATGGGAGAATAGTGGGGAGCGAAATGAGCCGGTTGTTCCAGGCCTCATCGTTGGGTTCGTCGGACAACAGGGTTAAACGGACGCCCACGTCCGTTCATCGGGTGGACAACAGGGTTAAACGGACGCCCACGTCCGTTCATCGGGTGGACGACAGGAGGTGGACAACAGGGTTGAACGGACGCCCACGTCCGTTCAGCCGACGGAGGCGTCCCTATCCGTTCATTTCAAATAGGGACGCTCCGCTGGTCGTGATCTCAAGCAGGGGACGAGCCGCTCAGATCAATTTTGTGACACCGGGAACCGCGAACGCCGGCTTGGGGCGTTTCCCAGCCCACGTCAGGTCTTTCGGGAATAGATCCAACTTGGATTTGCTCGTTGCAAACTCCCACGTTACTTTCTGGCCCGTGTAAGCCGCCATACGGCCCATCACCGCCGTCAACGAGCTATCGGCGGTTGCCCGCAGTTCGACGATCGGAGTTCCCGCGACGATCGAGTCGACCAAGTCCTTGTGCTCCTGGCCGTAGGCGTCCTGAATACGCCCCTTCATCGACCAGATTTCATTCCCATCACGGTCGGTGATTACCGAGCCACCATTTGCCGCGTGAATCATGGCAATTCCCTTGGTGCCGTAAATCACATTGCCGTTGTCCCCCTTGGTTCCCGGGATCTGACGGCACATGAATGACAGGATCCGGTTGCCCGAGTATTCATAATCGAGCTCGATGTTATCCCACATCTCGCTGTCTTCCGGCCGGGTAAAACGTCCGCCGCAACCATAGGCACTGACCGGAGGCGAGCCCATGACCCAGTTGATCGCATCAATGTTATGCACGGCTTGTTCGGTGATCTGGTCTCCTGAAAGCCAGACGAAGTGCATCCAGTTATAAAGCTGGTACTCCGTGTCACTCATTTCTGGTTTGCGTTTACGGTACCAGATGCCACCGGAACAATACCGTGTGGTCGCACTGACGATATCGCCAATCATGCCGTCGTGGATGCGTTTCACCGCTTCAACATAATTGATTTGGCGTCGATATTGAGTTCCGGTGACGATCGCCGTGCCGTTTTTCACCGCCTGATCGTGAGCGGCCAGGCAGACACGATAGCCGGCGGGATCGACACACGTCGGCTTCTCGGCGAACACGTGTTTACCAGCCTTGACGGCGGCGGCGATGTGATAGGGTCGGAAACCGGGTGGCGTTGCAAACAGGACCAAATCAACCGACGGTTCGGCGAGCACTTTCTCGTAGGCATCCAAACCGGTGAATATTTTGTCTTCTTGTACGGCGACCTTGTCCGGGTGGCGTTCCTTGAGTCCCTTCAGCAAACGGGTGCACTTTTCCGGAAAGAGATCAGCCATCGCGACCAGACGCACGTTATCATTGACGGTCATAGAATTATTCACGGCGCCACCACCACGACCGCCGCACCCGACCAATGCGATGTTGATCACACGCTTATCAGACTTGTTTGCCGCAACCGATACATGGGGTGCCGCGAGGCCGGAAGCCACCGCCGCTGACAGAACCGCACTGGTGCCTAGAAAATCTCTGCGACTCGGTTGGGCGGACTTCGCCGGCTTGTCAGCCATTTTCGGGGAATCTACGCTTGCTTTCGGCCGGGTCTCTCGCGTCATGGCATGCTCCTCATTCTTCAGTAAGCAGTAAGTGGTAACTCGGGGAAAAAAGGGGGGAGTCGTTGGATAATGCGTTCTCTGAGTGTTCACGCGACCAAACAGACATCATTCGGTCGCAGAATTGTGTGGGAGGCCGATACCTGGGCTGGCATGGGACTGTCCCGGTCGGGGCAACTACAACAACAGACAGCTGGCCAAAACGAATCTCAGCGCTGAAATGTGGCTCAATTGCCGCAGCTTTGTCAAAGCAAGTTACTAACGAGGCGGCGCCTCGAACCAATTACGCGCTACCGCTCGAACCGTGTTGGCCCGCTCCCGTTGGTCGCTAAACTTGACTCACAATGATCAACTGTCTGATCTATAAGCATACTAATACGGTACCGTTGTCAGCGCCGCCTGTCTATGGGCCGCCTGTCTACGGGCCACGTCCCCCCGTCACTGCTGTTTACAGTAGGTCCCGCCTGCCGGGCGGGACGTGAAGTGGGGCAGATCTTGGCCCTTCGGGTCCGGCGAATCAATTGTTGTCGTGTTTACTGGGAGGCGTTCGTGCGCACGATCCTCCTTAGCTGCGAGACTGATTCACCCATGGGGCGAGCCCATGGGGGTCTGTACGCGGAAGAGTGCGACAGTTATTGGTTGGCGAATCCTTGGTCCGGCTCGGCAAGCCGGACCCGTAGGTCCCGCCTGCCGGGC
>JAJSAJ010000089.1 GCA_024274855.1 Planctomycetota bacterium
AAGGGCAACAACAAGGGCAACAACAAGAAGGGCAACGACACAAAAGGAAAGAACGGAAAGGGGAACACTAAGAATAAGAAGGGGAACAACAAGAAGGGGAACAACACACAGCGAAACAACAGGCAGGGCAAGGTGACCAAGCCGGTACGCCCCAAGAAGCTCACTCCCGCCCAACAGAAGATGGTCGCAAAAATCGAAAGTCGAATTGCCGAGTGGGTCAACCGGCCGGCATGTGTGTCGCTGTCGAGCATCGCGATCGTTGAGGTGACGATCTCACCCGATGCTCAACCGGGTGCTCGAGAGATTCGCTTGGTGACGCGACAGGGGACGACAAATCCTCTTGTCTTCTACGTTAGTCAGGTTCCCGAAGTTGCCCGGAAGCCTATGGTCACCTCGCTCTATCAAGTGCTTGGCAAGGAGGCTTTGGCCCAACGCAAACGACCGCCGGAAGAGGTTGAGGACCGAGTGACAATTCCGTGCACCATGAACGGCCAGATCGCGTCCGGCGAGGAAAATTGGTATCGCTTCGACGCGCGTAAGGGACAGCGGTTGGTTGTTTTTGTCAAGGCACGCGAGCTGATCCCGTTCATTGCCGATGCCGTTCCCGGATGGTTTCAGCCTGTGGTGACGATCTATGATGCCGATGGGAAGGAACTGGTGTTTGATGACGACTACCGTTTCAAACCCGATCCGACGCTCCTGTTCGAAGTGCCGAAGGATGGTGAGTATTTGCTCATGATCACGGATGCGATCTACCGTGGTCGTGAGGACTTTGTCTACCGACTCACGATCGGCGAGGTGCCGTTTGTCACCAGTATTTTTCCGCTGGGACGCCGTGTGGGCGAGGCGGGGAGAATCGATATGAAGGGTTGGAATCTGGATGGGGCCAGACTTGTGCCCCCGCCTGCTGACGCAGGACCCGGGATCCAATTGGTGAACGCCGTCAACGGGCGATTCGCATCGAACCGTCTGCCGTTCGCTTTGGATACGTTACCCGAGTGCTTTGACGAAGAACCCAACAATACCGCGAAGCAAGCGCAAGCAGTCGACTGCCCGGTGATTGTCAACGGTCGTATCGACCGAACCGATGATTGGGATGTATTTCAAATCCGTGGACGTGCCGGCCAAACGATCGTGGCTGACATCGACGCTCGACGCCTGGAGTCGCCGGTCGATTCGATTGTGAAGGTAACAGACGCGTCGGGAAAACTGCTGGCTCTGAATGACGATTATGAAGATCCGGAATCCGGGATCAATACGCACGATGCCGATTCCTACGTTCGCGTCACGCTGCCGGCTGACGGTATCTATTTTATTCACCTGGGCGACACCGAACGGCATGGCGGTCCGGAATACGCGTATCGCCTGCGAATCAGCCCGCCGCGGCCCGATTTTGCGCTGCGCGTTGTCCCTTCGAATCTCAGCATTCGCAAAAAAGCAGCGGCCGTGGTTACGATCCACGCCATTCGGAAAGACGGTTTCAAGGGCAACATCAAGGTGAGTTTGAAAGATCCACCTGAAGGGTTCTTGTCGACTCCCATCGTACTCTCCGGGAAGAATAACCTGGTACGGCTCAGAGTGAAAACCAGGTTGACGGAAACGAAACAGCCTCTCGCGCTTACCGTTCAAGGGACTGCGGTGATTCAGGGTAAGGACGTTGCGCACGAGGCAGTGCCGGCCGAGGATAGAATGCAGGCTTTTTTGTGGCGACACCTGGTGCCGGCCAAGGAACTGAACGTGGTCGTGTACAATCCTTCGTTCAACCGACCGGTTAAACGCGTGCTGCCACCCGCGCCGGCAAAGAAAGTGGCGGCGACTGTCGCGGCTTCAAAAACGTCGAAAAAGGCGAAACAGAAGTTTACCAAACGGCAAGTTGCCGGACGTTTGAGACAGCTGAAAGGTCTGTACGAGGACTGGATGCTTACCGATGACTTTTACCGCATGAAAATTGCCGAGTGTGAAGCCGTCGCTGCTGAGAAATAAGGTAGCCATTCGCGCCGCTGGGGTCTGACGCAATTTTGGCGGAGACAGCGTTTCTTTACGCGAACGCATTTTGTCGCCGAAAATGGGTCTGACCCCTTGGAAGCGAATCGGGGTGCGCGGACGGGCTGGACGTGTACGACGGTCTTTCAGGCCGTCGAAATCGGTGGGTACCGAGGTGCCATGCTGACTAGACGAGGCGGAACTCGCCTTCGGGGGAAGTCAGACCGCACACGTAGTCTCCCTCACCGCACTTGCCTCCTCTCGTCGAACACGTTCATCGAGAAAACGTGTCCCGACTGCTGGGACGCCTCACTTCACGAAATCGAATGGCAGGTTATTGTAGCGCCGAGCCAGCGTGGCGATATTCCGATCGTTACCACGAAATGCGGAGATCGGTTTCGACAAGTACGTCTC
>JAJSAJ010000976.1 GCA_024274855.1 Planctomycetota bacterium
GGCAGCATGGCGGCGGGACTCGCTGCCAATTGTAAGGCAAGATCGTTGGTCGATCTGGCCTGATCGCGATAATCGATCGTCTTCACCATGGTGCCACCACGGATTAGCTCGAGATCCGCCGCGGTGAAGCAGGATACCTGCATTTTACTGCTTCCGCCTTGTTTCCGTCGGTTGGTCAACATTGCCAGAAAGTCAATCATCCTGGAGGGTCATGGTCCTGGAACACGCTATAATATACCGCAATCGAATGGACGTGTCGGACGTGACGCAGCCCTTTTTGGCTCAACAGCACGCCAACAGTCGGCCAGCGGGAAACGAACGCGGCATAACGCTGCCGGGTCGTTTATGATAAGGTGGCAAAGCCGGTACGTGAATACAAGCAACCACCGAAACCCGCGCGGCCCGCGTCACGGATTGACGACATTCGTCCGAGAGCAGACGGCGACTTCAGGAAAGGGGAATCATCGTGAAAGGGCCTTACGAGCGACTCAAGTACACGATGCAACGGGTCTGGAAATGTCCCGACTGCCAGCATCGCGAACGGACTGGCGGGGAGACCACAACGATGCTTTGCCATTGCCAACTGAACAAGCCTCGCGCGGAACAACGCTACATGAAACTGGTTCGAGACGCGGTTCGGCGCGTGGACCAAAAGAAGAATTGACGCACCAACACCGGCCAGACCAATGCCACCCATCTGGGAGGACCGCCAGCTGACCGTCCGGTCCGGGAATCGTGAAACCTTCCATTCGGAGACTTTGAACAATGCGATTGGTTAAGATCTTCAAGACCATTGAGAGTGAGTTATGGACGGTTGAGAAAGAAATCAACACGTGGATTGAAGAATCGGGTGTAAACGTGATCCAGATTTCGGGAAATATTGCGCCCCAGACGGGCACCGGTGTCGGCCAGGGATTTTCAGCCTCCGACATCCTGTTAATCGTTCTGTATGAACCTGCTTAAGGATTCGCCAATCAATAACTGTCGCACTCTTCCGCGTACAGACCCCCATGGGCTTGTCCCATGGGTGAATCAGTCTCGCAGCTAAGGAGGATCGCCGCACGAACGCCCGCAGTAAACGCGACAATAATTGATTCGCCGGCCCTAAGCCACTTTTTCCCGCCCCGCAACTCCGCGCTCATGGGACGTCCGGGCCGCCGACCAAATTCGAGCTACCGCTCGGAACCCCATTGGCCCGGTCCCGTTGGTCGCCTCACGTTGCGGTTAGTCAACTCGAGGACTCCAGGCTTGATCGTAATTCGGCCCACTTGCCCCTCCAGTGGGTGATACTTTCCTGAGCAACCGTCCAGATGTGTTGCCAATACCGAGCAACGTCCATCGTGAGCGGAGCCGGTGGTCGCAGCGGCTCGAATGCGCGCTGAACGCTATAGAATCGCAACAATTCGGGCGATCACGCTGATTTCCGCTCACTCCGCCAGTGCCACCCGTCGGCATGACATCAGATAGCGAACAATCCACCTCCCATCGGTTTCGTGCGGACCGCGTTCCGACCGAAGCCGGCCCCCCAAATTCAAGAGGATGAACCTTCTCAGATTCGCCTTTTTCGACGGCCCATTTTCGAGTAGGATTCCAGTCCGCTTGATCCGCCGCTCGTGGAAAGCAGATCGGAAGGCCGTGACGACCCTTGCGGCACCCCAAGACGGTGATCAAGTGGGCATGGTCGGAAATGTCGTTTGTAGCGGGCCGTCGGTCCGCCGAGAACAACTTCCGGTTAACATGGGTCTGCAGGGATTGGACGCCAACGAGGAAGGATTCTATCGTGCCGGCAACCACACTTCAGGACTTGGCATTGTTAGTCGATGGCCAGGTGATTGGCGAGTCTACGACGTTGATTCGCAGTGCGGCATCACTGCATTGGGCGGAGGAGGGCGAGATCACGTTAGCGGATGATCCAGCCCTCGTTGAACAACTTGGTTCATGCAAAGCCTCCGCCGTCGTCACATCGTCAGACTTTCCGCCCACGACCAGACCACGCTTGGTCGTTCACGACGTACATGATGCATTTGCCAAGATCGTCTGCCATTTCCGACCGAGCCCGGCGGCTCGTCCGACTGGTCGGAGCCCACGGGCCTACATCGCGCCGACCGCCAGGTTGGCTGATGACGTACAGATTCATCCGCTGGCCATGATTGGAGAAAATGTTCGAATCGGCCGGTCCTCGATAATCCACTCAGGCGTCCGCATCTTGGACGGTTGCACAATAGGCGAACACGTCACGCTCTTTCCCAATGTCGTGCTCTATGACGACACGGTTGTCGGTGATCGCTCGACACTTCACGCTGGTTGTATCATTGGTGCCAATGGATTCGGCTACCGACTGGTCGACGGAAGACACCAGCGAGCCGCTCAACTCGGCAACGTCGAAATCGGTTCGGACGTGGAAATAGGAGCAGGAACGACAATCGACCGAGGCACATATGACGCGACGGTGATCGGCGAAGGGACCAAAATCGACAACCAGGTTATGATTGGTCACAACTGCCGCATTGGCCGCCATAACCTACTCTGCTCGCAGGTTGGGATTGCCGGCAGTTGCACAACGGGTGACTACGTTGTGATGGCCGGCCAGGTTGGGCTGTCGGATCATCTGAGGATTGGTGACCGAGCGGTTCTCGGCGCAAAGGCC
>JAJSAJ010000977.1 GCA_024274855.1 Planctomycetota bacterium
AACTGCCCAATGCCCAATCCCACTTTCAGCCAGATCAAGGCGCAGGTTGCGGCCATTCGCAAGAAGATTCCGCAGGCCCGAACGGTCGCCATCCGGTCGAAAGGACGCTGGACGGGCGATGCGCACCGGCGGGAAGGCGATGAGACATATTCGATTCACCAATGCGACTCGCCGCTAGCCATGCGAATTGCGTTGCGGGAAGGCGGAGACGATGTCACAAGAGTCTTGATTACAGATCTCGATGATCGAGAGATCAGTGATGACATCCTGGTACGGCTGAAACCTCGGAAGCTTGTACCGCTGGATAGCTGGCAGATTGTGAAGTCGTTGTTCCAAGCGAGGACAGTTGATCCGCGTCTAACGCGACACAGTTGGATTGCCGATACGCTAATGGACCTGATTCCACCCAAGGGCTTTTTGCCGGTCGCCAGCGGGTTCCTGGATGCCGAAACGGTTTGGCCCATTCTACTGGGCCGAATGATCGGTCTGGATACCCGTTCGCTAGACTTGATGAGTCTGCTGAAGTGGTCCACGGATGCCGGGAACGTGGCGCGATTCCGCGGCGTGTCAGACACATTTCGGGACGCGGCCATCGAGTGGTTAGCCGGGCTCGCTGGGCCAAGTGCCGCAACCGTCTTGGAATGTGTCGCTCGGCATGAGCGCCCCGATGCGTTGCCGATCGGACTGGCCGTGGGAGTTGTGTTTCATCTGCGGGCGAGCGGCCAGTTGGAGAAGGCGGCGGGAAAGATAGAGGAGCGGTATCTCGGCGGCCAGGCGTCCCAACCGCCGATCATTGCCACTTGGAACGAGGCGGCGACAGATATCGTCTGCCGCGGGTTGAATGATTCGCGGCTCAAACAACATCTTCTGACGCGTGCCGACGAGATCCTGCGCGAAGTGGGTGCGGATTCGCATGCGTGGCTCAGCGATACGTCGCCCGTAGGGTTTGACCTCCGGTTGGCGGACTTTGGCCAACGACTCTCGAAAATGTTGTCATCTCAGACGATCAAGACAGCCGAGCCGCTGTCCGAATCACATCAAGCCGTGTTTCAGCATGACCGACACAGCACGGAACATCGCCGGCTGGAACGCGTTGAGATGGCCATGCGACTGGTCCGTTGGCTCGCAGTTCAGGACAAAACCATCGATCCGCAATCGCTGGCTGAAGCGGCCGACGATCATCTTCGTGAAGGAGGATTCATTGACTGGGCTCGGCTGACGCTGCGAACTGGTGATCCAGTGCGTGAGCTGTCCGAAGCCTATGCCAGGCTGTTCGATCGCGTTACCCGTGCACGCGAACAGCGGTCCCAGGTTTTTGCCGGCCTACTGCGAGACTGGACAGCCGCCAAAACAACGGACGAGATGATCACGCCTGTCGAACAGATTCTGGATCGTGTGGTCGCTCCTCTTGCATCGCAGACTCCGGTGCTCGTGATTGTCGTGGATGGCATGAGTGTTGCTGTATTCCGCGAGTTGATGGACGACATCCTTGGCCATGATTGGGTGCTGCTGGCAGAGGAGAGCATCGGCATGCGACCGGGGATGGCGGCCGTGCCGAGTGTGACGGAGGTGTCTCGTACAAGCCTGCTTTGCGGTCGCTTGACGCAGGGTAACGCGGGCACCGAGACAATTGGGTTCGCCGAACATCCGGGGCTATTGTCCCAATGCCGCACTGGGTATCCGCCTGTGCTGTTTCATAAGGCTTCGCTTCAGGAGTCCAAAGATGCCAGCCTGGCCGCTGACGTCCGCAAGGAGATCGGTTCGGCACATCGCAAAATCGTTGGTGTTGTTGTGAACGCGGTTGACGATCACCTGTTGAAGGGAGAACAAATCGACACACGTTGGACGCGGGACGAGATCAAGGTTCTGCCAGTTCTTCTGCACGAAGCAAAGACAGCTCGACGCACTGTCATCATGCTCAGCGATCACGGCCACATCCTCGACTGCAATGCCAAAGGAGCAAAGCACGAAGGGGGGGAACGCTGGCGGTTCGATGAAGGGGAACCAGGCAACCAAGAACTGCGAATCAGCGGTCCGCGGGTCGTTGTTCCAGATTCCAAGACGTTGATCGCCCCTTGGACTGAGAAGATTCGTTATGGGATCAAGAAGAATGGCTATCATGGCGGACTAACACCCCAGGAAATGATCGTGCCGATCGCCGTATTGAGTGCGAATGATGCGTCACCGCCCGGTTGGGTCGAAGTGCCGATGGACGTTCCCACCTGGTGGGAGACGCCGGTGGCCCGAGACGGCGTCGTCGAGACATCGGTCCCCGAACTCAAGCGAAAACCGAAAAACAAACCAGGCATGCTGTTTGATCTTGAGGAGGAAGCAGCCACGCCGACGGACGCTGTTGTGGCTACCTGCGACAAACCGCCCGAAATCGAATGGATTACAGCGTTGCTTGCATCGCCGATGTTCGATCAGCAGAAGCAGTTTGGCGGACGAGCGTTGCCGGCAGACGAGGTTTTCGCGCGGTTACTCACCGCGATTGACAACCGTGGCGGCAAGATTACGTCGGCCGCACTCGCGGGAGCGATTCGGTTGCCGCCGACGCGACTTCGCGGACTGCTCGCTGTGGCCGGGCGCGTCCTGAATATTGACGGATACGCAGTACTTACGCGAGACGAAGCGTCGGATACCGTGGAATTGAACCGAACCTTGCTGATCAAGCAATTTGACCTGGAAGGCTAGCGACAAGAATACTTCTTGTTCCTCAGCCTACATGGTCTAAGGCGACAGGGCCGCAGCCAATGTGCCGGGGCCATTGCCAGTATTGTCGAACGGACGCCTACGTCCGTTCATTCGACGGACCTGGAGGTCCGTCGGACAACATGTGCGCACCGTGCGCGCATGCCACAACCTCAGAATCTAACGAGGCAGGGCCTCAGACCACTGCGAGCTACCGCTCGGATCATAATAACCCGCTACCGTTGGTCGCTAAACTTGACTCAAAATAATCAACTTCTGCTCTATAAGCATACTAACGCCTTGGGGGATCCCGGATGATACCGTCGATTAGTCCTCAACGCTGCCAAGAAATCATTGATGCCCTCAGGCGAGGCACCGTGCCGCGTAGCAGTCTCGACGCATTCGCCGTGGGACTTGAACATTTCGAGGATGCGTTTGACGATGAGCTGCGAAAGGTCAGTTCCGGCGGCAGCCAGTTTAAGGCTGTTCGTGGCGAGTATGGATGCGGCAAGACCTTTTTCGCTCGCTGGCTGGCCGATCGCGCACGGAAGATGGGCTTTGCAACCTCCGAAGTGCAGATTTCCGAGACGGAGACTCCACTGCATCGTCTGGAGACGGTCTACCGCCGGCTGATCGAGCGATTGGCGACTGCTGATAAGCCGCGAGGTGCGTTGCGCAATATCGTTGATGGCTGGTTCTTCACGCTTGAAGAAGACGTGCTGGCGGAAGGGACGATTGATCCTGGTGACGAGCACCAACTGCTGGTGAGGACCAATGAGCTGCTGGAACAGCGTCTCACCAAGATAAACAACACGGCCCCGACGTTCAGCGCCGCGTTGCGTGGCTACCGCCAGGCGCATGCTGAGGGAAGTCCTGCACTTGCCGACGGGATCCTTGCGTGGCTTGCGGGGCAGCCGAATGTCGCCGCCAATGCGAAACGATTTGCCGATGTCAAAGGTGATATCGACCATTTTGGTGCGCTGAACTTCCTACAAGGTGTTTTGACCGTGCTTCGCGACTCGGCGCACGCCGGTATGCTGGTTGTGTTGGACGAAGTTGAAACTCTCCAGCGAGTTCGCAGTGACGTTCGCGACAAAAGCCTCAATGCTCTGCGACAATTGATCGACGAGATTGATTCCGGACGGTTCCCAGGCCTTTACCTGTTGATTACGGGCACACCCGCCTTTTTTGACGGCCCACAAGGAATTGGACGATTGGAGCCACTAGCTCAGCGTCTGCACGTTGACTTTCAAACGGATGCACGGTTCGACAACCCGCGCGCCGTGCAGATTCGGCTTCCTGGTTTCGATCTCGAGCGGTTATGCCTGGTGGGCTGCAAAGTCCGCGATATTTATCGGCAGCATGCCCAGGCTCCTGACCGCATCGCCTCAATGTGCGACGATGCCTACGTAGACCAGTTAGCCCGTGCCGTAACCGGCAAGCTCGGCGGCAAGGTCGGCGTGGCACCACGGATCTTTCTGAAAAAACTGGTCTCCGACATTCTCGATCGCGTCGATCAGTTTGCCAATTTCAATCCTCGCGAGCACTATCAACTGACGATGAACGACACCGAGCTGACCACCGTGGAACGCCAAGCCATGGGCGCGACGGACGTAGATGAGATCGAACTGGACTTGTGAGGTAGCTAGGGGCTTCGTTGCTGAGAGGTGAACGCGCAGAAGCAATAGCATTGCTTGGGGGCATGCCGACTGAGTCATGGCCTTCCAGGCAGGCGGCATCAACCGCAGATGACGAAAACGATTCGGAAACGGCTTGAGCATTTTCGACTTACTTAGGCAACACATTGACCAGTTTTGACCGCCTACATCCTGCATTGCAGCACCACATCGTCAACAGCCTGGGCTGGCGCGAGCTGCGGCCGTTCCAGGATGAAGTCATTTCTCCGATCCTCGATGGCCAACACTTGATCGTGCTCGCTCCGACAGCGGGCGGCAAGACCGAGGCAGCTTTCTTCCCGATCGTTTCGCGGATGTTGTCCGGAAACTGGACCGGCCTCAGCGTTCTCTATATCTGCCCGATCAAGGCACTGCTGAACAACTTGGACATTCGTCTGCAACGATACTGCACTTTGCTCGGCCGCCGTTCGACGCTTTGGCATGGGGACGTCAAAGCATCGGCTAAGAAGCGGATTCTTCGAGAGCCGCCTGATTGCCTGCTCACGACGCCGGAGTCGCTAGAGGTCATGCTGGTCTCACCCAATGTCGACGCTTGCAACCTATTCTGCAACTTGCATGTTGTGATCGTCGACGAGATCCACGCCTTCGCTGGTGATGATCGTGGATGGCATCTCCTGGCCGTGTTAGAGCGTATATCCCGGTTGGCTGGCCGCGAGCTGCAGCGGTTGGGCCTGTCAGCCACGGTAGGTAACCCCGAGACCCTGGTCGACTGGCTCGCGGGATCCTGTGCCGGGCCACGGGATGTGTTCCTGCCACCGGAAGCCGGCGCTGGGGAAGCCGACGTACAGCTTGACTATGTGGGCTCCCTGGAGAACGCTGCCGTCGTGATCTCCAGGCTGCACCGAGGTGAGAAACGTCTGGTTTTCGTCGACAGTCGCGCCAGAGCCGAGGAGCTTGGTGCCGGCCTGCGCCGGCTTCAGGTCACGACGTTCGTCACACACAGCTCGCTGAGCCAAGAACAACGTCACCAGGCAGAATAAGCGTTTGCATCGCGAGACGACTGCGTGATCGTGGCGACCAGTGTGCTGGAACTCGGCATCGACGTCGGCAATCTCGATCGCGTGATCCAGATCGACTCGCCGCCGACCGCATCCAGCTTTCTCCAGCGGATGGGGCGAACGGGCCGACGGTCCGGGGCAGATCGCAACTGCCTACTGCTGGCCACAAAGGACGAGACGTTGGTGCAGGCTGCGGGCTTGATTGATCTCTGGGCCGAGGGGTATGTCGAACCGACGGTGCCCCCACCCCTTCCTTTGCATGTGCTCGCCCAGCAGTTGATGGCCTTGACGTTGCAGGAGAGTGGGATTGGCCGCACGGATTGGTTGGAGTGGGTCCACGGAGTCCCAGGTTTCGCGTCGATTCCATCCGATCAAATCCAGCGACTTGTCGCATGGATGCTCGATCGATAGATCCTCTGGGAGGAGGCTGGCATACTTGCAATGGGTCGCGAGGGAGAGGACACGTACGGCCGAAGAAACTTCCTGGAGTTATTCTCGGTCTTCATGTCACCCCCACTATTTACCATCTTGCACGGGCGGCGTGAGTTGGGCTACGTCGACGAAATGACCTTCCTCGGCAAGCACGAAGGTGCGCGTATCTTGCTGCTGGGCGGGCGATCCTGGCAGGTGAATCACATCGACTGGCAACGCCGCATCGCGTACGTCGAGGCAGTAGATACCACGGGGCGTTCAAGATGGAAAGGCCAAGGGCAGGGGTTGGGGTTCCAATTGTCGCAATCCATCAAGCAGATCTTGGCTACGAATGAACACTCCGAGTGTTGGTCCCGACGAGCCACGGAACGGATCAGAGAGATACGCCACGAGTTCCCCTGGCTGGAGTTAGGCTCATCGGTCGTGGTGCTTTCAGGTGGCGGTGAAGCCGAGTGGTGGACATTCGGCGGAAACCGGGCAAACGCGACGTTGGCGCGACAACTGGCCCAGGAAACAAGGGGCAAGGTCAGCCACGACAGTTTCACACTAACGTTCGAGTCAGCGGTGAAACTGCAAGATGTTGAGCGGGCGATCAAGACGATCCGCCAGCGCAACGTCAACGATATGCATCCCGCCGTCGACGAGTCCGCAATCGATGGTTTGAAGTTTTCGGAGTGCCTGCCCACAGATCTGGCCATCGAAATGTTGGAGCGGCGACTCCAGGATCCAGATGCGACTCGGCAACTCCTTGAGAAGCACGTGAGATTTGTCGTCCAGTGATAGGGAGATGTAATACATATGTTGCCATTCCTGCCAGCTTGCGATCCGCTTGGCGGCAATACCGGGAGTATTGACTCTCTCCCTGCGATTCAGACTTACGGTGGCGTTGGGGATACCATCGCGATCACTTCGTTCAATTTGGTAGAGTGCCGTTACTGACTCAGGCCGGTTAGTCATGAGCGTGCAACGACGGTCGCGTAACTCCATCAGGTGTTGTCGTCCTGAGTCACTAAGGAGTTCCTGTTGATTAATTCGAAGCCGAAGTGTTTTCGAACTTTTGCGTCGCTTGATGTTGCCAAGAAAACACGCATCGCTATCCTATTGAAAACGTCACTCATCAAGGAGGACAACGATGCGTGTGAAAGCCGAAGTGATT
>JAJSAJ010000090.1 GCA_024274855.1 Planctomycetota bacterium
ATTCGGAGCAGGGTGCGGCCGAGCGGCCGAGCTTGAAACGTCGGCTGACATCCGCATTTCGGGCCTATTTGCCTCAATCCGAGGTCGTGCAGGCCCAGTTCGACTACCTATTGAGCAGCCGACTTCCGCTGGGGATCCTAACGGATATTGTGGCATTCACGATCGGTCTTCGGCCGGACCGGAAGCAGCAGTTGCTAGAGCAACTGGATGCAGATTGTCGAGCGGGCCAGCTTCTGGAGCTGCTCCGCCGGTTTGACGAAGCGGGTGTTTCGGTGCCGATCGGTACGCCACCCGGCTTCAGCGCCAATTAGGGTGCGGACTTGGCTGCCCGTGTCGCGGGCTCGGCCTGGTTAATCGGCGGCGAGCTCTCCGTCGAGGAAGATCTGTTGTAGCCGTTCACGCCGCTGGGGTTTGACGCAATTTTCGGCGGAGAAAGCGTTCATTTACGCAAACGCATTTTGTCGCCGAAAATGGGTCTGACCCCTTGGAAGCGAACTGAACGGTTACGATCGGTTGAACGGCCGGGGTCTGCTCATCGGCTCGATCTTCGTGACACAATAGGAGTGCGTGCGGCAATCGTCGGCGCTTGCCCTGGGGTTTTCCGTACGGAGTCGTTACATTATTTGCATGGATCGGGGCAAGAAAGAGTCGATTAACCGCTGGGGCGGCCGGGCTGCCACGAACTCCAAGCAGGCGAACGAACGTGTTGTGTTGAGAGTAAGGAGTGGAAGAACGAAGAATGAACCAAGCGAACAGCGAATCTCAGGGGTCTTCGGCGGATCGACCGGTGGTTGAGGTGGCGTATCGGGTCGATCAGCCGCGTATTGAGCGAGCGGTGCGAGAGATTCTGCTGGCTGTCGGCGAGGATCCCGACCGAGAGGGTCTGCAAGAAACGCCGGCTCGTGTCGCTCGCATGTACGGTGAGCTTTTCGGAGGGTTGCACGACGACCCGAAACGGCACCTGGGCAAATTCTTTACGGAGCAATATGACGAGGTGGTTTTGGTCCGTGATATCAGCTTCTGCAGTGTTTGCGAGCACCATTTGTTGCCATTCTTAGGTCACGTTCACATTGGTTATTTACCGGACGGCAAAGTCGTGGGGCTTAGCAAGCTGGCGCGCGTGGTTGACGTTGTTTCGCGTCGTCCTCAAGTTCAGGAGCGCATGACCGAGCAGATTGCGGATCTTTTGGAGAAAGAGGTTGGTGCTCGCGGAGTGGCCGTTGTTGTTGAGGCGACCCACACGTGCATGACCATTCGGGGCGTTCGAAAGCCGGGCAGTCTTTGTGTTACGTCGGCGATGAAGGGCCTATTTCGTTCTAACCTGTCAACACGCTCGGAAGTCATGCAGCTGATTTACGGTGGCCGACGTTAGTTTGGTGGGAGTAGACGAATTCGTAACACTCTAGCCAAATGGAGGAGAGCGGTTCTCAAGGGACCCCCATGGGCTTGTCCCATGGGTGACTAAGTCTCGTGAGCTAGTGCGATGTGGTGAAATGTCCCCTCCCCGCCTCCTCCCCGCCGCCAAGAGCGGCGGCGGCGGGGAGGAGGCGGGGGCTTGGGAGTGACATGTTGCTCTTAGCTCAATAGACTCGCTCACCAACGGCACAAGGCCGTTGGGGTCGATCAACCGAAAAAACGCAGTGAGATACAAATACTACTGCAGACGGCTAAAGTGTTACACGAATTCAACACATCGACGGTTAGGCTTTGTCTCAAGACGGGAGGGCGAGGCTCCTGCCGAGCCGTTCTGGCCAACAATGCAAGAGGCTCAACAGGAGCTTCGCCCTCCCGGAAACACTGCTTCTCCGGGTTTTGAGACGAAGCCTCGTGCTTCAACCAGCGTGCAGCGTTTGTGTCGGTGACAGACTGAGTCTGAACAACGAGAGTTCGATCGCCCATGGATCAAGATCGCGAACGGATCGAAGCCGACTTGCGAGGATTGCTGGACGGCGCAGTGCGCTGTGACGATCTGTTCACGCAGATGTATGCGACGGACGCGAGCATTTACGAGATTCGACCTTTGGGCGTCATTCGGCCTCGCGGCGTGGCCGACATCATTGCTTGCGTTCAATACGCGGCGGAAAACCAGATCCCGTTGCATGCGCGCGGTGCCGGAACGGGCGTGGCGGGGGCTTGTTTGGGGCCGGGCCTGGTGATCGACTTTTCGTATTCGATGCGTCGGGTGTTGCAGGTTGACGCCGAGACGGTGCGTTTGCAGCCGGGGGTGGTTTGTGCCCAGTTGAACCGGCATTTGGCGGAGCATGGTCGGTTCTACGGACCGGATCCGGCGAACACCGAGGTGACCACGGTTGGCGGCATGTTGGCGCGAGCCGCTTGTGGCAGCCATTGGCCTCGGTATGGATCGGCAAGGGACACGATCGAGTCGATGCAATTAGTGCTTGCCGACGGTTCGCTTGTGAGCGTCGGGACCCATTCAGTCGACGATATGTCAGCCAAGCAGACGCTTGGAGAAAAGCAAGCGAGTCTCGTGCGGCGTGTTGCGGACGTACCGCAGCAGGAGGCGCCGACGATTGATCGGACCAGTCCGGGAACGAAAGTCAACAGTGCCGGGTACCAGCTTGGCGGGATCCTCCAAGACGGCCACTTGAACCTTGCTCGCATGTTGGCCGGTTCGGAGGGCACGTTGGCCCTGATAACCGAAGCGACGGTCCGCACGGAAGCGATTCCGGCCTATCGGGGTGTGGTGTTGCTGTTTTTTGACCGCTTGGAGTCGGCCGCTCGTGGGGCGCTTGAAGTCATCGGGATGGATGCAGCGGCTTGTGAACTGATGGACCGCAGGCTGTTGCGCATCGCATGTGACATGGACGTTCGCTACGATCTGTTGATACCCCATGCGGCGGAGGCTTTGTTGCTTGTCGAGTTCGAGGGTGAAGATAAGGAGAAGGTGCGCGATCAGCTGCAGAATGCCGTTGTTCGTCTTCAACGCCGCAAGCGACTCGCATTCGGCTACCAGCTGGCACTCGAAAAGGAAGACGTTGATTTGTTTTGGCAGCTTGTGCGCCGCGCGGTCCCCGAGCTCTATCGGTTGAAGGGGCCGAGTTGTCCGATACCCTTTGTGGAAGATGTCGCGGTCCCTCCGAAGGCGATGCCTGACTTCGTCATTCAGCTTCAGAACGTGTTGAAGGCACACGAGCTGACTGCCTCGCTGTTTGCGCATGCGGGACAAGGGCAATTGCATCTGCGGCCGTTTGTCGACTTGAGTTGTCCGGCCGACGTTGGAAAGCTGCAGGCATTTGCCGAGGATCTGTATGGTAAAGTCATTGATGTCGGGGGGACCATTAGCGGGCAGAACGGTGACGGGCTGAGTCGAACGTGGTTTTTGAGGCGGCAGTACGATCGAGCCTATGGCGTTTTTCGACAGATCAAACGAATCTTCGATCCGCAGAATATCTTGAATCCTGAAAAAATAGTTGCCGATACCGCGCAGCCCCTGACGACAAATCTGCGTCACTTTCACGAGGCGGCTGAGCGCCCGGCGGGCGCGGCCGAGTTGAAGGCGGCGGCGAGCCGAAATTCGGAACGGGCGGTCGATGAGTCGCCGATTCCGCTCCAACTGATCTGGAGTTCAACGACCGTCGAGCAGACGACACGCGATTGCAACGGGTGCGGAGGATGCCGGACAACCATGCCGGTCGACCGCATGTGCCCGATTTTTCGGTATGCACCCCGGGAAGAGGCTTCTCCGCGCGCCAAGGCGAACTTGTTGCGAGCGGTCCTGACCGGACAACTCGATCCAGAGCACTTGACCGGCGACGCGTTGAAGGCAATGGCCGATCTTTGTGTCCACTGTCATCAATGCCGGCTGGAGTGTCCGGCCGAGGTCGACATCCCAAAGTTGATGACCGAATGCAAAGCTCAGTATGTTGCAACCAACGGATTGCGACCCGCAGACTGGGCTTTGGCCCGAATCGATCGGCTATCGAATTGGGGGTCGCGGTTTCACATGATGGCCAATTGGGCGATCCAGAACAAGCAGACGCGATGGCTGATTGAGCGTTTTCTTGGATTGGCCCAGGGTCGCAAACTGCCTCGGTTCGCGCCACGGAGCTTCATTCGAACGGCCCATCGTCGGCGTCTTACACGGCCCTCGCGACGAAGCGGCCGCAAGGTGCTGTTGTTTGTCGATGTCTATGCCAACTGGTACGACGTTCAGTTGGCCGAGGCACTTTTGGCCGTGTTGGAGCATAACGGTATCTCCGTCTATGTCCCGGCCAACCAATTGCAGTCCGGTATGACGGCACTGTCGATGGGGGCGGTTGAAATCGCCAAACGGTTTGCCGCCCATAATGTTCGCCTGTTGGCCGAAGGTGTCCGCCAAGGTTACGACATTATTGTGATCGAGCCGGCCGCGGCACTCTGCTTGAAGCACGAGTATGTGAGTCTGATCGATGAGGAAGACGCAGGTCTTGTCGCCGGCAAGACGAGCGAGGCATGTGACTATCTGTGGCGTTTGCACCAGGCTGGGAACCTGGAACTCGACTTCAAACCCGTGAATGCCACGTTGGGATACCATCAACCATGCCATATTCGAGGCTTGAATATCGGAATGCCCGGCTACCATCTCATGCGGCTTGTACCCGGCCTGGTCGTGCATGTGTTGGACGAAGGGTGTTCCGGAATGGCCGGCGTGTTTGGACTGAAACACAAGAATTATCGAACGAGCCTTCGCGCCGGATGGGGATTGATCTCCGCATTGCGTCAGCCGGCGATCCAGGCCGGCGCGACGGAATGCAGCGCATGCAAGATGCAGATGGAGCAAGGGAATGCGAAACCGACATTGCATCCGGTCAAGGTCCTTGCCTTGTCCTACGGCCTGATGCCCGAGATCAGTCTGTTGTTGAACAAACGCGGTGAAGAGTTGGTGGTTACATGAGAGTTGACGTCAAGTTATTTGCTGGTGCGAAACAGCGAGTGGGTTCCGACCTGATTAGTGTGGAGTTGTCCGATCCGGCCACGGTCGCTCAGCTCCGCGCAGCGCTGGCGCAACGCTCTCCGGGGCTGGCCGGCTTGAGTCGCCATTTGATCGTGACCATCGACCGCATGTATGTGGACGACGATCAAATTGTTCCTGAGGGGAGCGAGGTCGCTTGTTTTCCACCCGTGAGTGGTGGGTGAATAGTCAATTATCCGCCGGGCTTGTTCCGGCGGGAATACAACTGGAAAGCTGCCAAAAGAGCTGCACTTGTGAGAAAAACAGTAGCCGCCCCCGTCGGCCCGCCGCCGTCGGCCCGGGGCCGGCGGCCCGGTGCCGGCGGAGCAATGTGGGTAGAGACAAGGCTAATCGCCCATCGGATAGGGAGTTTTCTGCGACGCTTGGGGGGCGGCTTTGCCAGAAACTGGACGACCTTTGAGGTCAGCAGAAAGTAGCACGGAAAGCTTTGGATGCGGATCCGAATTAGGCCGACCTGCCTAATGCTCGACCCCGAAACCTGAGTAATGCGATGATTGAATTGACCGACAAAGCGATCGATATCCACGGTGTTCTGACGCGTGTTCGGACGGTACATGCAGGCGCGGTCGTGTTGTTTCTGGGGACGACCCGCTGCCAGACCGGTGGCAAGGCGACTGCATCGCTCGACTATGAATGCTATACCGAGATGGCCCAAGAAAAACTGGCGGAACTTGAGTTGGGTGCACGAGCGCTCTGGCCGTCGCTGTTGGAAATCTGTATCACCCATCGGCTAGGCCACGTCGGGTTGGGTGAGGAGAGTGTGGCGATCGCCGTTAGCAGCCCGCATCGTTCCGAAGCATTCGAGGCTGGACGCTGGTTGATCGATCGAATCAAAGAGGGCGTGCCGATCTGGAAAAAGGAGAATTGGGACGACGGAACAAGCCAATGGGTGCATCCGGGGACGGCACCTGACGTGGGAGATACTGATGGGTGCTGAACGACCGCTGGTCGACCGTTTCGATCGCGTGCATACGAACTTGCGAGTCAGTGTGACCGATCGGTGCAACATTCGATGTTTCTATTGCATGCCGAATGAGAATGTTCGGTTCAAAGCGCGTTCGGAAATCTTGTCCTTCGAGGAGATCGAACGATTTGTTCGCATCGCAGCCGGGCTGGGGGTTACTCGTTTACGTATCACGGGTGGCGAGCCCTTGGTTCGAGCCGAGCTTCCGGATTTGATCCGAAGGCTGGCAAGCATTCCCGGCATTGTGGACATTGCCATGACGACCAATGGATTGCTGCTGGCGGAATCCGCGATCGCTCTGAAAGAAGCCGGGCTTGGTCGATTGAATATCAGTTTGGACGGTTTGAGCGAAGAGACGTTTCAACAGATCGCCAGGCGGAGCGGATTGGATCGGGTATTGGACGGCATATTCAGGGCGCGTGACGCGGGATTTCAACAGATCCGACTCAACGCGGTTGCCATTCGTGGATTGACTGAGGACGAGATCGTTCCGCTTGGGGCCTTCGCCCGAGCCCACGGGTTTGAAATGCGGTTTATTGAGTTCATGCCATTGGATGCAGATGGCGCCTGGCAGGCGGAACGCGTCTTGAGCGGACGGACGATTCGCGAACGGCTGGAATCACACTTTGGCCCGCTGGTTCCGCTTCCGCGCGTCGATGCCAGCCAGCCTGCCGTCGATTATGTGTTTGCCGACGGTCTTGGACGCATCGGATTCATCAACCCCGTTAGTGAACCGTTTTGCCAACATTGCAATCGGCTGCGGATTACCGCGGAAGGCCAGATTCGAAATTGTCTTTTTTCGACGGTGGAATGGGATGTGCGGCGGTTGCTTCGCGCCGATGGTAGCGACCGAGAGATCGCTGAACTGATCGAGGTCTGTATTGGTGCGAAAAAGATCGGGCATGGGATCGATTCGCCCGACTTTGTGCGTCCGGGACGAGCCATGTATGAATTGGGTGGCTGACCGGCTGTGATCCCAACCGGGACGAGCCTAGGCTGGAGACGGTCTTGCGCGACGACTTCAGTAAGGATGTTCGTGGTGATTACACGCCCCACGGCGATGTTTCCTGGAAAAATGGCAAACTCACGCTCGGCTCGCGGGCGTCGATTCAATGTGGAATCGACGGTGTTGCCCGGGTGCTGAAGCCGACGGTCGCCAAAGCATCTCCGCCGACCCAAAGCAACAGGACGGTCCCTTTTTACTGGGCCGTGTTTCAGCTAAGCGGCGATTGGCAGTGAGAAGAAAAGCCCCCGTCCCTTCTTATCTCAAATGGTCCAGTGCCAATTAGGTTGCGATGTGATGCTTGTCGCATCGGGGAGTTCTGTTTGCAGCTTGACGGTGATCCGGGTACCCCGTCCTCGCCTACTTTCAATGGTCGCCCCGCCGCCAAACAATTTGGCGCGGTCTCGCATGCCTTGAAGACCAAAACGACCGGTCTTGACGGCGTTCGGATTAAAGCCGCGGCCGTCGTCGATGATCTCGAGTACGATAAGATTTCCGATCTCGGTTAGCCGAATCTCGATATGCTTTGCTCGGCCGTGGCGTCTGGCATTGGTGGTCGCCTCGCGCGTAATGTGAAAGACGGTTGCTTGCAGCAGCGGGTCAAAACGCTCGGTCGTTGTGCGATGGTGGAATTCAAATTCGATGTTGCCTTCGGCGGCTTCCTCCTGAATCAGATAGTCAATCGCCTCGACGATCCCCATTTCGTCAATGATCATTGGTCTCAGTTCGCTGATCAACCGTCTTCCTTCGCGGATCGCCCTGCCCAGGAACTTTGAGGCCGTTTCGACTGCGTCGTTCAGCTCCGGGGCCAGCTTGGCGAGCCGTGGTTGGACTCCCTGCAATGTCATGCGGGCGCCGACGACATCCTGGATGAACCCGTCGTGGATTTCATAAGCAACCATTCGCCGCTCGCGGTCCTGAAGCTGAAGTAGCTGTCTGAGTAGTGATTCTTCAGCCTGGAGTTTCTCGAGGGCCTGTTTTCGTTCTGTAATGTCGGTTGCCAGAACCACCGCGCCGGTCGTCCGGTCGGAAATCCTGATCGGGCCAATGCGGATCGCTTGCCACGAGATGTTGCCCGTCCGTTCTGGGAATTCGATCTCCAGCGAGGAAACGTTCCCCGTTTCCAACACGGTCGCGACGGTTTCTCGCATTGCCTGTTGGGCGTCGAACGGTACATAATCGTAGATGGACTTGCCGATGATCGAATTGCGGGAAGTGCCTTTGGTTGATCGATTCGTGTCTTCAATGGTCCCGTCGGGCGTCAGGAATAGAATTAGATCAACGGCCGTTTCGGCGATCGATTGGCAACGCGAGTCGGTACACGTGCGATCGAATGCAACCATGTTGCACCCAACGATCGACTCGCGGAACCGCAATGGACGCACGGTCCCGCAGTAGGCCGCGTCATCGATATGGAACGTAATCGACGCTGGCTCGCCCTGCAACGCGCGCCGGTGGGCGTCAAGCAGCGGTGCTTGAATGCTGCCCTCGCGCAATAACTGGGGCAGGTCAATTCCGGCAACCCCGCCAATGCTCTTGGTCAACTGTTGGCAACCGTTGCCAAAGCACGTCACCACGCGGAGCGAGACGTCGGTAGACCAGATGATCGCCGGCGTCGATGCGTCGACCAGTTGTTGCCAGGGAATCTCGTCTCGCGAAAAACGCATGATCGCCTCTCAAAATATGACGCGATCGTTTAGACGGTACCAGCGGCTCGCACAAACTCCAACGCCCATTCGAAACGGACCCGCGCCGTCCCTGTAACGGCGTTTGGCTTCGCACAAGGATGAAGGTTGGTCGGCTTTAGCCAAACCACCCCTTCTTGTTAAACGCCTTAATCGCCTTTTCTTCATCCTTTTGGATATCAAAGACCTTGTTCAATTTCATGATTTTGAACACTTCGGCAACGTTGGGCGATATTTCACATAGTTTCAGATCGATAGCGTCCTTCTTGCATTTCTTATGTAGCAACACAAGCTTACCGATCATGGCGGATGACATGAACCCAACGCCACGAAAACTGACCAACAACTTCTTGCCTGTCGATGCCCGTTGAGCGGCTTCAAGAAGCTCTTCGCCAATCTTCTGAATCTTGGCTTCGTCTAAAATCTTGCTCTCGGCGAGGTTAACGACAAGCACCCCATCGTTTTCTTGAATTTGTAGCGATCCCATATCCATTACCCAGCGCCGTCCACCGGAAAAAAATGCACGGAGGCCATTCCTCCAAGCTAAACTATCCCCCTAGCGTACCATAACGGCCCAGCCAAAGCAATGAGTCCCAGGGGGAATGCGGAGGAAACGGGGAGCCGTACCGGTTTTGCCGGGAGATAGGCAGAATTGACAAGTTGTTTTCGGTGTATGGGGGTGGCAAAAGGTTTTGTGTGGTCGGCCACTGGTACGGAGAATGTGCTCGGGATCCGAGTTTCTGGCGGTATCACGACCCCAGTGGTCGCCGCCCAACGGACACTTTCGGTTGATGCAGTTTCGCAAGGCGTTGCCCGGTGCCGGTGAGGGCTTGGTGCACGCGATCGAGCCGGTTGTTCGGACGTTGCAGCGGCCAGTCACGCGTAGTTTGCCGCAAAAAGCGTACGGCTTCCTGGTTCCTGTCAAAACGCGAGTTTGCCTCGCGTTTGGTTAGGATTCGCCAATCAATAACTGTCGCACTCTTCCGCGTACAGACCCCCGTGGGCTCGCCCCATGGGTGAAACAGTCTCGCAGCTAAGGAGGATCGCCGCACGAACGCCCCCCAGTAAACGCGACAACAATTGATCCGCCGGTCCTTAGCAGATAGAATCGACCACATGGATTTAGGACGCCATGATGGCTCTCGAAGCAATGCTCTGCGGACTAAGGATTCGCCAATCAATAACTGTTGCACAAGTCCCGGGCCCCTATGAGCTCGTCTCATGGGTGAAGCAGCCTCGCAGCTAGAAGATGCCATGGAGGACCGGAAAGCTCGCGTCGTCCCCAATAAGAGCGACTGTAATTGGTGCGCCGCTCCTAAGCCATAGTGAGAAACTCGCTGCAAATGGACTTGCTCGGTCGCCCAGAGAGCGGAAACGCCATTCCCGCCAGTGTCCGCTTTTTTCCAAAAAGGCCCATCAAACCCGGTGCAATCTCATGAAACACTACTTCCTATTTCTGACAATCGTCATGTCTGCCGGCTTCCTATCGGCGCGCGAGCCGGTGTGGGTCTTCAATAACGGATCGGACACGGAGTTGATTTCGCTCGGGCAAGGACGGCTTCACCACGAAGTCGGATTGACCAAGTTGATCCCGACCGGAACCGACCTGACCCTGACCATTCCGTTGGGCGCGGAGGACGCGTTCCGCGCGGCCGAGCGACCGTTCTTCGCCGTTCGGTACAAGTACAACACGACGATCACGCAGGCAGGCTTGTTTTTTACGACCGATACGTTGACAGTTCTTTCGGACAAGAGCTACTCGCCGTTTCCCGTCGTTGGGGACAGCACTTGGCGGACCGCGATCATCGATATGCGCAAATTCGACCATAAGCATTGGACCGGAACGATCACTTCGTTTCGGTTCGACCCGACCAATCCGAGCGATACGGATTCCATTTATCAAGTTTCTCGACTCGGGTTCTTTCCGACGGAGGCGGAAGCACAACGTTTTCTCGATGCCGCTGTGGACGCCCCCGACTATTCGGAGCCGGCGTGTTTCATCGGGCCGCTTGAGCGGGTTTTGGTTCCCGGCGGCTGTTTATTCGACGGGTTCGATCGGGCCGAGTTCATGCTCCGGTCGACAACCATCGACAATCCGTCCGAAACGACCGTTGTCCGATTCCGCCCAAGAGACGCGAAGGGGGATGAGTCTGTTGTTCCCGTGTGCCAGACGAACGGCTGCGGATTCACGCATTTCATCGCGAGAAAGCCGGGGAAGTACCGCCTGGTCGAAGGGAAAGCTCCGTTGGACGACATTTCCAGCCTGGCGGTGGAAACCCAGTGGGCGATTCGATTCGTCGTTGCGCGGCAATTGCTCGACGGCGCGGAGGCCCGAACGTTCCGCCCAAAGGATCCGATTTCGGATCCCGACTGGAATGACGCAGTTGAATCGTTGGGCGAGTACGCTATCGATCTGAAACGCGAAGCCAAGCCGGCTACCCGTGCCGAAGCCGCCGTCGTTCTAAAAACAGCCATTCAAACCGCGTTGGGAACTGCCATCGAATCTCCCTTTACGAACGAGTACCTTACCCGCGACCGGATTCGAATCGGAGCGTGGGTCAATCCTCGCCAGGAGGCGATTGGAAAGGAGTTCATCGAAACGTACCGTTCCGGCGGATTCGACTGGATCATCGCTCACGGCGCACTGGCCGCGTCCGAACAGAGGGAGATGCTGCTCAAGGACTGCGACAGGTATGGCGTCGAACTGGTCTTGGGCGATGGCGCGTACAAGGACCCCGCCGCGGCGACTGCGGAATATTTTGACCATCCCTGTTTTGCCGGCACCTACGTTACCGACGAACCGGGGACCGATCAGTACGACAAACTGGCTGAGATCTGCAATGCATATTACAAAGAAACCGGTGGCAAACTGCCGTACATCAACCTGCTTCCGATGTACGCGAACGCGGCGCAGTTGAAATACGGAGCCTCCGCCGCCGCGATTGAATACTACGATTCCGACCCCGAACTGTACAAAAAATATTGCGATGCGTTTTGCGAGAAGTTCGACGTGCCGTATATCTGTACCGATATTTATCCGCTCAACTGGGCCGATGGCAAACGCACTACATACAAAGACTATTGCGAATCGATCAATGTCATCGCAGCGTCCGCCCGGGAACATAACAAGGACTTCTGGTGTTGTATCCAGACGTTTGCGTGGGTCCCGAGCAAACGAACGCCGACGGAATCCGAGTTTCGCTGGCAGTCGTACTGCATGTTGTCGTTTGGCTGCAAGGGCCTGCTCTGCTGGACGTACGCCGGGTACAAGCCGGAATGCCCGTCGTTGATCACGGTCGACGGGAAACGAACCAACGCCTGGTATGACGCAGCCACCGTCTTTAAGGAGATTCGCAAAGTCTCCGACGCCTTTGTCCGCTATAAGAACATTGGCGCGCTCGCCCACAACTGTACTCGTAGTACGCCGTACCTGAAATTCAGC
>JAJSAJ010000978.1 GCA_024274855.1 Planctomycetota bacterium
CGATCGGCTTCTTCAGCTTCTTGCCGCGAATGGCCGTAACATGGCCTTTGAAAACGCCGTAGATCTCGTTCATCCAGGTTTGCAGCGTATTGCGTTGCTCTTTGGTGAACGGGAGTCCCGAGGAGAGCATTCCCGCATTGGTTCCGCGTCGAATCGGTTTCCACGTAACGCCAACCTTATCCCACATGGCGCTCGTCGCCAGCTTGCCGGCCACCACGCCGATGGAACCTGTAATGGTCGCGTTATCGGCGAAGATCGTCTTGCTGCCACAGGCAACGTAATACCCGCCGCTTCCGGCCACGCTGCCCATCGAGACAATCAGCGGCTTCTTGGCCGCCACACGTTTTGTCGCATCCAGAATAATCTCGCTGGCGACAGCGGATCCGCCCGGTGAATCGACACGCAGCACAAGGGCCTTGATCGTGTCATCCGCGGCGACTTTGTCCAGTGCCTTGCGAATGGGGGTGCTGTAGGCCGCGCTGCCGGCGAACATCGAAAATGTCGGATCGGCCGATCCGGGCAGTATCATCCCCTCGACATAGACGATGGCAACCGCGTCTTTGGTACTCTTGTGCTTCTTGGGCCCGGTCAACAGATCGGTATAGAACTTGAGCAATCCGAACGGCGATGAGAGGTCAATGTCTTTCGACTTCTTCTTGCCGTACTTCTTGTCCAACCGCACATTGTCGCCGAACTTGGCTTTCAGAGCAGCGATAAAGTCCTGGCGATGCTCGACCGCGTCAATGATCCCTGCCTTCTTCGCACTCTCGGCGCTGTAAACTCCCTGATCGATCCACTTCCGAGCTTGCTCGACCGAGACGTTCCGCCCCGACGCAATCAGTTGAAGATACGTTTGGTAGATGCCGTCGTACAGCCACTCGTGATTCGCATGCGCCTCGGGACTTGGCCCGGTCCGCATGAACATCTCGGCGGCACTCTTGTACTTGCCGCACGTCGTATAGTCCGGTACGACACCGATCTTGTCCAGCAACCCACGCAAGTAGGGCGACTCGCCATAAATCCCGTTGATCCAAAGATCCCCGCTCGGTACGACACTGATCCGACTGGCTCCGGACAGCAACAGGTAGGAGCGAGTGGAGAGCGAGTCGGTGTTCGACCAGATTTCCTTCCCAGCCGCCTTGATGCGATCGAGAACCTGTCGCACCTCTTCAATCTGGGCCGTGCCCAACGACACACCAGAACCCGAGAGGACGACGCCCTTGACCGTGCTGTCCTTTTCGACTTTCTTCAAGCGGGTCAAAAGGCTGTGAAACGACTCTACTTTCGACGCGAACAGGAAGTCTTCGTTCTGCGGCTTCTCGGTAATGGTCCCGTCAAGCTTAAAAACGGCGACGACAGGTCGGGCCGATGACTTGACTGTTGTTTTCTCGGCCGCTTGGCTGATCCCGGGTGCGGCCACCAGGCCGACAGCCAATAGGGTGCCAAAGCAAATCGTGTGTTTCAACATAAAGAGTGCTCCTGAGGGGAAAGATGAGTGAGGATGTGCGTCCCCGACTGTAAATGCATTTCACATGAGAACGCCAAGAACCTGACCATATCTCGGTTGCCAAATCGGCCTTGGTACCCAACGTGGACGGCGTTGAAGCGTCGGCAGCAGACCCAAGTGTCCACGATTGTGAGTCCGGCGCGAATCGAAATGGCGCGAATTCGGTGGCTGTATTCTAGTCCAACGGGCCTCGGCACGCGACGTCCCCGCGTACGTCTGACGGAGGCCATTCGTCGTCGCCTGACGTTTCTTGCAGGTGTAACGTCCAGAAATCATTCAAATCCAGCAAAAACACGAGGTAACCGTTCACGGCGAGAGTGCGTGGAGGGGCATTGATCATTTATGTAACTGTTTAGCCGTCTGCAGTAGTATTTGTATCTCACTGCTGTTTTTTCGGTTGATTGACCCCAACGGCCTTGTGCCGTTGGTGAGCGAGTCTATTGAGCTAAGGCCGGCATGTCATGCCGACGGCCGCTCCCTCCCCGCCGCCAAAGGCGGCGGGGAGGGAGCGGAAAGGGGATTTTCATCACATGCTTTTTAGCTC
>JAJSAJ010000979.1 GCA_024274855.1 Planctomycetota bacterium
CACATGGTGGAATCTGAACATCACGACTGACGGCAAGCCGTTCTTGGAAATGGTGGACGAGAACAAGGCCTCATGCGGGAACCGGCCATCCGGATCGATCCCGGAGGGCAAATGGACTCATCTGGTCGTCGTGGTCGACCGAACCCACCGCAAGACGCGCTACTACTACAACGGCAAGCTGGATAGCGAGCAAGACATTCCAGTCGGGTTCACCGGCGCACTCGACGTGAAGGGCAGCGACCTATCGATCGGTTGCCGCTGGCAGCCCTTCATCGGCCTGCTTGACGAAGTTAAGATCTACAAACGCGCGCTAATCGAGAACGAGATCAAGGCCAGCTACGAGAAAGAAAAAGGCGGACGCGCCAGCGCGGCTTACAATCTGGTGGAGTAGAGTCTTACTTCGCGACGGAGCGCGTGGCACAGAGTGAGTCTGCGGTAAGCCGGTTTGGAGATCGCCGAAGCCTGGCTGATGCCAACCGACCAGCGACAGAGAACAACCAGCCACTCTGCCCCTGTCACACTCTGGACGGATTCATCAGATACCGGCTTTCGCAAATTGCGTGTGCGATGACACGGGGATGTCAGACCTGATGGTGATTCGACCGAAATCTCCGCTTTTCTTGTTGGCAGCTGGCAGTAGTTCGCGCGACGGGCAGACCAGCTCGGGTAGAATTGGAGACAGCACCAACTTCCTGACATGAGCGGTGGCTGGATCCCCGGTGTCATGTCACGTCGGCATCGTCCCCAAAGCACGGCCAGTGTCGCGCCCGGTCTGGTAGATCATGCCGTCACGTCAGCCTCCGGATCACTAGTAAGGAGTTCTTGACTAGCTGAAAAGGTAAGGTAAGATTCCTTTACTAGGCTTTGTCTCAAAACCCGGAGAAGCCGTGTTTCCGGGAGGGCGAAGCTCCTGCTGAGCCTCTTGTTTTGTTGGCCAGAACGGCTCGGCAGGAGCCTCGCCCTCCCCTTTTGAGACAAAGCCTAGTGAACAGCCGCAGGAAAGGAGGCTTGACCAGTCATGACACGAACCACGGGCACGTACCGTACGACAGTCATTGGAGGCGAGAGGATCCGCGCTTTTGTCCCACGCCCTCTTCCACCCAAGCGGCCGGTTCTTCGAATTGAGGGTAAATTGGCCCGGTGCCATGCCGAGGCTGTTACGGCTATCGGTCGCCTGGAAGTGGCCGGAACTATGGTCCCCAGTCCAGACTGGTTCTTGTACGGATTCGTCCGCAAGGAAGCTGTCGTTTCTTCCCAGATCGAAGGGACGCAAGCCACCTTGGAAGACGTCATTGTCTATGAGGCGGCACAACAGTCGGAGCGGCCCGCGGACGTGGAAGAGGTTTGCAACTACGTCGACGCCCTGGCCTTTGCGCGCGCTGAACTTGCAAGAGCGCACGGCCTGCCGCTCTGTGTTCGTCTGTTGTGCGCCATCCACAGACGGCTGATGAAAGGCGTTCGGAGAAGCGGAAAACGCCCTGGCGAGATTCGTACGTCGCAGAACTGGCTTGGTGGCACGCGTCCTGGAAACGCGCACTATGTGCCGCCGCCCCACGAAACCGTGCCGGATTTGCTTGCCGCGTTGGAGACATGGATTCACAGTGACGATCCATTGCCCCCTCTCGTGAAAGCTGCGCTGGCCCATGTTCAGTTCGAAACGATTCATCCGTTCCTGGATGGCAACGGACGTGTTGGACGCCTCCTTGTCACGCTCTTGGTTGAACACTGGAATCTTCTTTCCTCGCCACTGCTCTATCTGAGCCTGAGTTTCAAACGCCAGAGACAAGAGTATTACCGTCAACTCGATACGGTCCGTATGGGTGGCGATTGGGAAGGCTGGGTGTCTTTCTTTCTTGAGTGCGTATGCGAGTCGGCCGATGATGGTGTAAGTACCGCGCGCCGACTGTTTTCGCTTGTCGGTGCCGATCGGCGCAGGTTGTCAGATCTCAAGTCGGTAACGGTATCGGCAATACGACTGTTCGAACTTCTCCCGCAACACCCAATGGTCACACTGTCGAAGGCGATGGAATTGGTCGGTGCATCGAAGCCGACTGCGGGAAAAGCGATCAACGCACTGACAAAGGCTGGGATACTGGCAGAGATCACTGGCAAAAAGAGAGATCGTATCTATGCCTATCGCGCGTATCTCGATGTGCTCGCTGAGGATACGCGGACGGTGCCGGGCCAGGCCGCGCACGGGTTCGGTGGTGCGTACAGTATGTCCGGACGATGACGGCACGCTCAAGAGTTCAACTCACGGTCCGTCGTAAACGCCTTGACTGCGGGCTGTTTGCCGCTTCCTTTGTGATCGAAGGCTGCTACCGGGCGGGACAAGGCGAATTGGCTTACGACCTGATCACCTCCAAAGACAAGCACTCCTGGCACGAGATGCTCAAGGCGGGAGCGACCACGCCATTGGAAGCCTGGGCGCCGGAGTTGAAGTGGAATACCAATTGGTGCCAGCCCGCCTGCGCCACGCCGATTTACCTGATTACGACGTATCTGATGGGACTGGAACCGGCCGAGCCGGGTTGGAAAGCGATTCGCGTCACCCCCCAAATCCCAAAAACGCTTGACCACGTCGAACTGACAATCCCCATTCCCGCCGGGTCCGTCACGGCCAAGTACACCAAATCGCACGGCTACCATCTCACCGTTCCCGCCGGAACACACGTTGTTGTCGGGGCTCTCAAGGAGATTCTCGTCAAGATTCACCATGCGGAGTAACGCTGTCACCTACCGTGCGCCGTGGACACGGGTAGTGTAATCGCAGCGTTCACGACGCTGAATTGCTTTGATGGAACGTCGAAGCACGACGACGTTCGGAGAGGACTTCTGCGCAAATCAGAACGATCACTCCGACAAAGAGGCGCGCCGGTACAACACCGCGTGTCTCGTTCGCCGCTGGCAGTTCCGTGGCAGACTCCAGGATCTGGCCACTCTCGACGGGGGTCTCATGACGCTGGCTCATAGATGCTACTTTCCTGGCGGCCCACGCGCGGCCGCGTTCCCCATTTTGGTTGCGGCCCTGCCACCTTAGACGATGCTCGATGATACCAGAGTTCAGAAGAGAAGCCAGAACACGAGCAACCAGACATTTCACGTTTCTCGCGCGAAGCAGCCACGGATCGTGTTCGATCGAGTCGCGCGTCCCCGGATTCGATGCGGGACAGGAGTTGGGTTGCCGTAGTCGTGCAGCCCAATCAACCGCGATTCGAGTGATGGCAAAACATGGCCGATACGAGCGGAGTGGTCTATTTCGCCCAGGAGCATTGCCTCTCGATATTGGGTATGATGAAGTGAAACCGTGTGGCCCTTGCTGACAAACCGTGTGTCAATTTGCGGAGACAACAAGAAAAGATGATGTCTATGACCAATCTCACTTTCCGTTGTGCTGTCGGTTTCTTTGTTTCCGCAGCGTTGGCAGCTCCGGCCTCCGAAGCGCGTGATTGGGAAGACCAGTCGGTGATCGGTCGCAATAAGTGTACCGGTCGAGTCTCTGCGTATCCTAATCCCAATCGGACGCAGGCGATCGCGGGAAATCCGTCGCAGAACCCCTGGATAAAGTCATTAGACGGACAATGGAAGTTCCATTGGTGTGCCAATCCGGACCAGCGGCCTCGGGATTTTTTCAAGCTCCAGTTCGATGTTTCCAAATGGCACGAGATCACGGTACCGGGCAACTGGCAGACGCAAGGATATGGTGTGCCTTTGTACTCCAACATACCCTATCCGTTCGCCAAAGACCCGCCACGGGTTATGGGCGATCCGCCCCGGGACTACACGGCCTATCGGCAGCGGAATCCGATCGGCAGCTACCGCCGCACGTTTACCATCCCCGATTCATGGCGAAGGCGCCAAGTATACCTTCAATTTGAAGGTGTGGATTCCGCTTGCTATGTATGGCTCAACGGACGCAAAGTGGGTTACAGCCAGGGCAGTCGAACACCGGCATTGTTCCTGGTTACCGACTATCTTTGTGACGGAGAAAACACGCTTGCCGTCGAAGTGTATCGGTACAGCGATGGCAGCTATCTGGAGGATCAAGATTTCTGGCGACTCAGCGGCATCTATCGCAACGTGTTTCTGTGGTCGACAGCCGATCTGACCATTCGGGACTTTTTCATTCACAGCGATCTCGATCAGAACTGCCGCAACGGTAAACTCAGCGTGGAAGTCGATCTTCAAAATCTTGGCCGCCGGCCGGCCTCCGGCAAGCTCGAAATCGAATTACTCGACAAGAACCAACAGACAATCGCTGAGACCTCAATCCCGCTGACAACATTAGCAGCTGACAACTCTCGTTTGCTGCACAGCGAAACACTGACCATCGCCACACCCAGGCAATGGTCCGCCGAACAGCCATATCTATACACTGTTGTCCTGACACTGAAGGACAGCAAAGGCAACGTGACCGAAACAACGGCTCACCGAACCGGTTTCCGCAAAGTCGAGATCCGCAGCGGCCAGCTATTGGTCAACGGCAAAGCGATCTATCTGAAGGGTGTGGATCGGCACGAGCACGATCCGGTTACCGGCCACACGGTAGGTGATAAGTCGATGATCCAAGATATCCGATTGATGAAACAATCGAATATCAATGCGGTTCGAACATCACATTATCCGAATTGCCCGCGATGGTACGAACTGTGTGATGAATATGGTTTGTATCTGATTGACGAGGCGAATATCGAATCCCACGGCATGGGTTACGCAACGGCGTCACTGGCCAAAGACGCGTCGTGGAAAGAAGCGCATCTGGACCGCATTCGGCGCATGGTTGAGCGGTACAAGAACCACCCGTCGATCATCATCTGGTCACTGGGCAACGAAGCAGGCAACGGTGTCAACTTCGAGGCAGCCTATGACTGGATTCACCAGCGAGACAACTCGCGGCCGGTCCAGTACGAACGTGCGGGGTCCAGTCGCAATACGGATATCGTCTGCCCTATGTACGCGCGTATCAAGAAACTGAAGCAATATGCTTCAAAGCCTCAGGATCGCCCTTTGATCATGTGCGAGTATGCGCATGCGATGGGCAACAGTGTTGGTAATCTGCAGGACTACTGGGATGTGATAGAGAGCCATGATCAGCTTCAAGGCGGTTTCATTTGGGATTGGATAGACCAGGGACTGCTAGCCGATGTGCCAAAGGCCTATTTGATTCGGGACAAGGTTCGACCAGATCGAAAGACCCTTGCCAAGTATTTCGCATACGGCGGCGACTTCGGCGATCGCCCGAACGACGGCAATTTCTGCATCAACGGCCTGATCCAGCCGGACAGGCGACCCAACCCGCACCTGTACGAAGTTCGCAAAGTCTACCAATCGATCAAGGCCATTCCGGAGGACCTAGAGGCAGGTAAGATCCGCATCAAAAACAAGTACTTTTTTGTTGACCTCGGTCAGTTCATTACGTCCTGGATAGCTCGCCGAGACGGACACAAAGTTGCCGCGGGATCGTTGGGCCGGTTAACCGTAGCCCCCCAAGCGTCTCGAGTGGTTTCGATTCCGGTCCCCGAAATGAAACAACCGGGCGAGTATCTGCTTACCCTATCGTTCACCTTACCGCAAGATACGCGTTGGGCGTCGAAGGGATATCGAGTCGCCTGGGATCAGATGACATTGGCTGTCGTCCCACCAGCAGCAGATACCGGCGGCAAAAACAAGCCTCGGATCGAAACGACCGACTCGCAATATCGGGTGAAAGGAACTTGGAACCAAAAGGAAGTGACGGTGGCAATCAACCGGGAAACGGGGGCTTTGCAGTCGTATCGAATTGGCGACCTGGATTTACTGGCCGGCCCCTTGGAGCCGAATTTCTGGAAAGTCCCGAATGACAACCAGCATCGCAACGGCTACCTGCAACGGCTTGGTCCGTGGCACGATGCAG
>JAJSAJ010000980.1 GCA_024274855.1 Planctomycetota bacterium
GCTTCAGATGGCAAGCTGATGTGCGAATTGGAGCGCGCCGACGCGACGGCCCTGTTGGCAACCGGGTGGAAAACTCCCGAGCGGTTTGTCAGCAAGGGACGAGATGGAACGACCGACATCTTCGGTGTCATTTTTCGTCCAACTCATTTTGATCCCAAGAAAAAATACCCGGTAATTGAAAGCATTTATGCTGGGCCGCACGGTGCCTTTGTCCCCAAGAGTTTTCGACCGTATTACAAGGCCCAATCGCTGGCCGAATTGGGGTTCCTTGTCGTCAAGATCGACGGCATGGGAACATCGCAGCGCAGCAAGGCGTTCCACGATGTCTGCTGGAAGAACCTGGGAGACTCAGGGTTTCCAGACCGCATCCGGTGGATCAAGGCCGCGGCGAAGAAGTACTCGGCGATCGACCTGAGCCGGGTCGGCATATACGGTGGTTCAGCTGGCGGACAAAGCGCGCTGCGCGCGTTGCTAGCATTCGGCGACTTCTACAAGGTGGCTGTTGCCGATTGCGGATGCCACGACAACCGCATGGATAAAATCTGGTGGAACGAGCTGTGGATGGGATGGCCAGTGGGGCCCCACTATGCCGAGCAATCCAACGTAACGCAGGCCCACCGTTTGCACGGCAAGCTGTTGTTGATCGTCGCCGAGATGGATCGCAATGTGGATCCGGCTTCCACGATGCAAGTGGTCAATGCCCTGATCAAAGCTGACAAGTATTTCGAGATGTTGGTCATCCCGGGTGCCGGGCACGGTGCCGCGGAAACACCCTATGGCACTTGTCGCCGCCGCGAGTTCTTCGTACGCAACCTGCTCGGGCAGCCTCGCCCCCAAAACCCCTAATACGGCTCATGGCCACAACCAGAATGTCAAACGGGCGCGTTGAATGGTCCCGCCGGGGGGTGCGTGCAGGAGTTGCTATTCCCCTAAAACTGCACATGTAGTATGAATTGGGGCGAGATATTCAGCCGAGCCAGACGCGATCAGATTGAGAATGGAACACGACGAACGTCAAGGAGTCAGGCGTGCTATGAAGTTGGTCGTTCAGATCCCATGCTATAACTAAGAAGCGACCCTGTCGGAGACGGTCGCGGACATTCCTCGCGAGATTGATGGTGTTGATCGAGTCGAGATCATGATCGTCGATGACGGCAGCACCGACCGCACCCTTGCCGTCGCGAGGGAAGCCGGTGTCGACCATATTGTCCGGCACCGGCGCAATCGGGGATTGGCGCGGACATTTCGGACGGGAATCGACGCCTGCCTCACTCTTGGCGCTGACATCATTGTCAATACCGACGGTGACAACCAATATTGCGGGGCTGATATACCAAAGCTGATCGCTCCCATCTTACGTGGGGATGCGGACTTTGTCGTTGGCGATCGGCAGACATCGAAAGTCCCGCACTTCTCCCGCCTGAAGAAATCGCTTCAGACCCTCGGAAGTTTTGTCGTGCGTAAGTTGTCCGACACGACGATCCCCGACACCGTAAGCGGTTTTCGAGCGATTTCGCGTTCGGCGGCGATGCAGCTTAATATCGTCTCTCCGTTCAGTTATACAATCGAGACGATCATTCAAGCTGGCCGAAAGAAGCTGGCCATCGCGTCAGTTCCAATTGGAACGAACGGAAAAACACGCGAGTCGAGGCTGTTAAAGAGTGTGCCTCAGTTTGTTGCACAGTCGGTCGGCACGATGGTCCGAATGTACTCGATGTACAAACCGCTCCGCGTTTTTTCAATCATCAGCTTGACCATGCTTGTCATCGGCCTTCTGCCGATCGGGCGATTTCTTTTTTACTTTTTTATTAACGGAGGAAACGGGCATATCCAATCGCTCGTCCTCGGCACATCGTTGTTGACGATGGGATTTCTGGCGATGATGATCGGCCTGGTATCCGATTTGATTTCATTCAACCGGCAGTTGATCGAGAGCACACTGGAAAAGGTACGTCACCTTGAAACAACCCTGGCCGCTCAGGGGGCGGAAGTTCAAACGCTTCCATCTGATTCCGAA
>JAJSAJ010000091.1 GCA_024274855.1 Planctomycetota bacterium
CAGGGCCGCCCTGAGCCGATTGCCATGCAACAGACATTTGAAAGTCAGTGCCGGATGATCCAGTCGCGAATCGAGCGATCTCGTCGACACATGGATCGACAGTTGGTGCGTCTGACTAGTCCGTCACACCACCTGGACCAGGTAAGCCATCTGGCTGCAACCGACTCGAGCCCCGGTTCTTTATTGGCGGCGATCCTAGGTTATTTCCTCGCCCGCTGGTCTTTCGGAAGCGGTCGAGCGGAGAGTGGGGAGCACCAGCTGTTGGGCCAAGCCGCCGCGGCAACCCTTCAGCGGCTTGTTCGCACGATGATTGACTGGATCCAGTCGACGCGACAAGCCAGGCAAGAGGCCGATGAGGAGACGAGCGATGCATGAGACCGAAGCGGCCTCGTCGGGCACGTGGAAAGACCAGGCGAAGGTGTTGGCCGGCGACGTCGTGCGTGCCGTGCAGTTGCGTCGTGAGCTGGCCGAACTGGAAGTACGGCACGATGCGAACGCTGTGCGCCGGTTGGCCATCGTCGGCGGCGTTGGGGCCTTGCTGGCTATCACCGGACTGCCGGTCTACATCATTTGCGCGGCGCAAGGCCTGGCAGCACGTACATCGCTCGGGTTCGTCAGTTGGGCGCTTATCCTGGCCAGTCTGCTGGTCGCTGTCGGCGTGCTCGCGCTGGCTGTGGCTGTGGCACGTTTTCGCAGCGAGTTTTCCGGACTGCGGCGGACGCTGAGTGAACTGAACGAAGACATGATTTGGCTGCAAGAGTGGGGCGTTCGGCGGGATTCGTCCAACAACGCCGATGCGGATCACGACCAAGCGGCGGCCGACCGATAATGCAACGGACATTCGACATTCGGTCTCTGTTGGTGCATGTATTTCGGTGTGGCGGCGCTCGCCATCACGCAGTTCATGATCGCGAAATGGTTCACGTCGAACTCTGACACCCTACCAGGATGGCACGGATCGCGGTAGAATTGACGTCGGCTGGCCTTGATCGTAAGGTGGTCCAGGTAGGTCCCGCTTGCCGAGCGGGACATGGTGTAATCCAGGACACTACAAGAGGTTTGGAACTGCAGCCGGAACCTGTTTGCCCGCTGCTGGACCGGATTGCGATCAAGGCCACGTCGGCTGTATTTGGCGGTTCTTCATTCATTGATCGGCAGTCTATCCTGACAACAAGGAGTGAACCGATGGGCCGCATTGTTACTTTGCCACCGGACGGTGGTCCACGCCGCGATGGAACCGTTGTTGGTGGCTGGTGGCATGCCGAGGGGGATGCACAACGAATCACATGTGATTTGTGCCCCCGGCAGTGTTCGCTCAAACCGGACGCTCGCGGATTTTGTTTCGTACGTCAGAACCTGAACGGACAAATGGTCCTGACCACCTATGGCCGAAGCACCGGGTTTTGTGTCGATCCGATCGAAAAGAAGCCGCTAAACCACTTTCTGCCAGGTACGGCCGTACTCTCTTTTGGCACGGCCGGCTGCAATCTGGGATGTAAATTCTGTCAGAACTGGGACA
>JAJSAJ010000981.1 GCA_024274855.1 Planctomycetota bacterium
CGTTTTGTCGTTCAGTTGTTTGCCTGTTTTGTGTATTCAAGATGTGGCACATCGCGTCTTCGTCTCCGGGCTCACAGAATGGCCTGTAACGCGTTCGCGTTATTCCGGGTCTTCGGAGTCGTTGCGGTGGGTTGTCGTGCGATAGGCCGCGAGTGCGCCGGCCGATTCTCGCGTTGTGGCGTATCGGCTTGTCAGGGCCACAGTGATTCTTTGCACGCAGTCATTTGAGCTGATAGGATGCGCAAGGAGGATTCGCGATGACAACACTTCGCTGCCCACATTGTGGCCGATCCGTGGATAATGATCTGAGTCTCGCCGGCCAGTCTGCTGCGTGTCCAAGTTGTGGCAAGAACATTCTATTCCCGAATCTGCTTGAAGTTCCGGAGCTGATAACAACAAGGCCGCAATCAAATACGAGTCTAGTGGCCGCGCGTCGGCATCATCGACCGGAGTCCGACAAGATGGCTGCAAGTGAGGCGTTTAGGCGAGGCTTTTGGGGTGGATTCGGTTTGTGGTGTTCGTTCATGGCTCTGAACATTATTTTCGGGATTGTTGCTCTTGTCGTGTTGACGTCGCTGGGGATCATACTTAGTGCAAGTTCCGAAACTGGTGTACCGCAGCATATCGGGCAAACACCCAAGAGTAGTTCCGTATCGTCGGAGTCGCCGATTTACCGCTTCAAGACAGACCATCAACCGTAAGGCATCTGGTGGAGTGACTGGCGGGGTTCGTCACCGACTTCGTGAGGCCTTCGATTGCGGCCATTCGATATTGGGATCACTCAACCGAGCTGTTTCTGTTCTGTCCCTTTCGATCTCGCATGATGTCCGTCATCGCGCTGGCAAGTAGGCCGCTCGGTACCGCCACAAGTCCAATTCCCATGAACATGATGAAAGCGGCAACAATTCGACCAACAATGGTTTGGGGGTAGACGTCACCATAGCCGACAGTGGTCAGTGTCACGACGGCCCACCAGAGCGATGCGGGAATGCTTGAATACACATCGGGCTGAACGTCATGTTCCGCAAAATAAAGTGCGGATGCGGCGACAACCACCGCAATGGCTGCGACCACGCCTGTCATGAGTAGTTCGGGGCCGACCCGACTAAACGCTTCCCCAAGCATTTTGATGGCATTGCTGTACCGTGCGAGTTTGAATAACCGGAACATCCGCAGCAGTCGGAGTGAACGAAGAAAGCTGAAGTTTACTCCGAGGGCAAAATAGAATGGTGCGATCGCCAGAAAATCGATGATGTTCATCGGTCGAAATGGGTATGATCTTCGGTTATCCGAAAGGTACCAACAAGTCAGATACTCGATGGTAAATATGATCACAACCACCGTTTCGGAAATGTGGAAAAATCGCTTGTAGGCAACGAGTTCCGGCATGGTTTCCAACGCGATTGCTACGGTGGAATACAAGATCAGAAGCATGATTGAAATCTGGCTCCAACGAGGCAGCTTGTCGCGTGGATCTGTTACCACAGCATCGTCCTTTGAGTTGGTAGGGGCAATGAATCGTCTTGCTTCCGCTTTGGTGACTTGGCTGCCGCTGGTTGGTGAACTTTCCTTGTTGGTCAGGCGGGTGGGCGTCCCGTCTTTCGTTCGATGGCTGCAAACCGTTTTACTTCCTTGTCGGTAATTACCCAGGCGTTTCCGACGCGTGTTCCTCGGATGCGGCCTTGCCGGCAAAGAAGGCGCACCCGGGTTGGGTGAAGCTTGAGCAGCTCGGCGGCCTCCACGACGCTCATTAGTTGTGGCCGTGCCATGCGGGTGTCTCCTAGTGTCCCGTGATTTGTCGAAGTTGATCGTCGATTACTCGCTGGTTTCGCTCGGCGGCAAAGAGGCGTGCCATGGCGGCAAGACGGCGGTCCGCACTTTCGGAGGACACCGCGTCGTACTCTCGGCGTGCAGCTGCGGATTCGGCGGTCGCCTGGTCATGCAGACGATGGGCGGCGAGGATGGTGGCGTTGTGAACAGCCTCGGATTCGTTCATGGCCTGGCGTCTCCATGGTAGGTGGGTGCGTATCAAATCCTTACGATGTAAAGTGTATCGATCTAGAGCGGGTTTGTTAAGTGGGAATCCCTATAAGATAAGGGGGAAACTGAAGTGTCTCCACCTTGTGCGCGTGCGGTCTCGTTCGCATTGAATCACGAGAATCACGATTCTCGTGGCTCTGAAGAAGGTCAATCGTGGTGTTAAGAACAGCCCGACCAGTTCTCGAATCAGCGATGAAGGGGGCTGTCGTGGAAAGTGGCAATACGAATCATGGGCTGTTCGGATTCGTCC
>JAJSAJ010000982.1 GCA_024274855.1 Planctomycetota bacterium
CTGTTCGATCGTGGACTTCTATACCAGGGCCACAAGATCGTCTGGTGGTGGGCTCAGGGCGGTACGGCATTGAGTGCGGGCGAGGTGGGACAGGGGTATCGGGAAGTGGCCGATCCAAGCGTCTACGTGCGGTTTCCACTTGTTGACGAGCCGGAAACATCGCTGCTGGTTTGGACCACCACCCCCTGGACGCTGCCGAGCAACCAGTTTGTCGCCGTGCATCCCGACTTGGAGTACGTGACCGTGCGCGACACGGCCACCGGCCAGCGTTTGGTGCTGGCTGCCGCACTGAGGGAAACGATCGCCGAGAAAACCAAGCTGGACCTGGAAGTCGAGCAGACCTGTTTCGGACGCGAGCTGATTGGCCGGCGCTATGTTCCTCCGTTCTCCTACTATCACGATCGGGACGGGCAGCAGACGGGGCGTTTGCGCGACGGTGGGCAGCAGGCGACCGCGTGGCGCATCGTTTCCGCGGATTTCGTCACGGTCGATAGCGGAACGGGACTGGTTCACCAGGCCCCGGCGTTCGGGGAAGTCGACTTCGATGTCTTGATGGCCGAACAGGCTCGATTCCAGCCGGACGAAGGGCCGCGGCTGATCTGCTCGGTCGGCCCGGACGGCAAGTTCACTGCCGAGACGCCCAAATATGAAGGCCGATGGGTCAAGGAGGCAGATAAGGACATCGTGCGCCAGTTGCGCGAGGAAGGGAAGTTGTTGCTGCTCGAGCAGTATCTGCACGAATACCCGTTTTGCTGGCGCGCGGATGATGATCCGCTGATCCAGTATCCGCGTCGAAGCTGGTTCATTCGAACCACACAGATCAAGCAACGCATGCTGGATAACAACCGGCAGATCCAGTGGTTGCCCGAGCACATTGGTGACGGGCGGTTCGGAAATTTTCTGGAAACCAATGTCGACTGGGCCCTTTCCCGCGAGCGGTTCTGGGGTACGCCCCTGCCGATTTGGGTGTGCGATCAGACCGGTAAGAAAGAGGCAGTCTCCAATTACGACGAACTGTCGGGTAAGCCGGGCGTTCGCGGACTGGACGTCTGGCTTCAGGCCAAGGCAGCCAACCCGGAATTGCCGGATGACCTGCGCGTCCACAAGCCGTATATCGATGCGATTACCTACGATTCGCCATTCGCCGACGGCGGACGCATGCACCGAGTGCCGGAGGTCATCGATTGCTGGTACGATTCCGGTGCGATGCCATTCGCGCAGTGGGGCTACCCGCATCAGGGCCGCGAAGCTTTCGAAGACCAATTTCCGGCCGACTTTATCAGTGAAGCGATCGACCAGACGCGCGGTTGGTTCTACAGTTTGCTGGCGATCAGCACGTTGTTGTTTGGCGACGAGTCGGCGGCGGGCAGTCCAACCGACGCTCCGGCAGGCAGCGACTCGGAAGATGAGGCTGGTGCCGCCGGCAACGTGCCGGTCTCCGCCGCCGCTTCCCATCCCTTCCCGCATCCCTACCGTGCATGCATTGTGCTTGGATTGATGTTGGCCGAGTGGTGGGAAAGCCCGGACGGCAAACAGCGGTTCTTGTCCGAGTCGGATGCCCGAGCCGCATGTGGCAAGAAATACTCGCATCGTATCGGAAAGATGTCCAAGCAGTTGCGCAATTATCGCGACCCGCACGAAATCTTCGACCTGCACGGTGCCGATGCGCTTCGGTGGTACTTCTTTGCCAACCAGGCACCCTGGAGCTCGATCATCTA
>JAJSAJ010000983.1 GCA_024274855.1 Planctomycetota bacterium
CTTCGAGCGGGGCAAGTTCCGAGTGCGGGGCGATTGCGTCGAGATCTGGCCCTCGTATGAAGAGTATGCGTTTCGGATCGAACTGTGGGGCGACGAAGTCGACAAGCTGTCGCTGATCAATCCGACCAGTGGCGAGACGCTGGGCGTTCAGGACCAGATGTTCATCTACCCGGCCAAGCACTTTGTGATGCCCGAGGATCGGATCGCGGCCGCGGTGCAATCGATTCGCCAGGAACTGGACCAACAGCTGGAGCTGTTTCGCCAGCAAGGCAAGCTGTTGGAGGCTCAGCGGCTAAGCGCACGCACTCGGTTCGATATCGAAATGATGCAGCATGTCGGATACTGCCCGGGAGTGGAGAACTACAGCCGGCACCTGTCCGCTCGCGAGCCGGGTGCGGCCCCCGACACGCTCTACAGTTTCTTTCCAAAAGACTTTCTGCTGATGATCGACGAGTCGCATGTAACGGTCCCTCAGATCCGAGCGATGTATGCGGGCGACCAGAGCCGCAAACAGACGCTGGTTCAACATGGGTTCCGGCTGCCGAGCGCACTGGATAACCGCCCGCTACGATTCGAGGAATGGGAACAGGGAATCAACCAGGTCGTCTATGTCTCGGCCACGCCAAACGATTACGAGCTAGAGAAGACGGGCGGCGAAGTGGTCGAACAGATTATCCGCCCGACCGGCCTACTGGACCCGGTCGTCGAAGTCGTCCCTGCTCGGAATCAGGTCGCCCATCTGCTCGAACAGATTCGCGAGCGGGCTGAGGCGGGCGAGCGGGTCCTGGTCACCACGCTGACCAAACGGTTGGCCGAGGATCTGGCGACGTACCTGGCCGAGCGGCAAGTCGCTTGCAAATGGCTACACAGCGAATTGAACGCGTTCGAACGCGTTGAACTGCTCCGCGATCTGCGCGAAGGTGCGTTCCAGACCCTGGTCGGCGTGAACCTGCTGCGCGAAGGGCTGGATCTGCCCGAGGTCTCCTTGGTCGCGATCCTGGACGCCGACAAGCAGGGTTTCCTGCGCAGCGAAACCGCTCTGATCCAGACGATCGGCCGTGCCGCCCGAAACGTAAACGCCAAAGTGATCCTGTACGGCGATAAAGTGTCGGAGGCGATGCGCGTCGCCATTCAGGAGACTCGCCGCAGACGCAAACTGCAAGAGGCGTATAACCAGCAGCATAATATCACTCCAGAGACGATTAAGAAAAACATCCGAGCGGGAATCGAGTCCGACGTGGCCGCTCATCAAGCGGCCAATGCGGCCGTCGGACAAACGGAAGATGAACAATATATCACCGCCGAGTATATCAACGAACTGCAGACCGAGATGATGGCCGCCGCCGAACGACTGGAATTCGAAACCGCTGCGACACTTCGCGATCAGATCATGCAGCTGCAAGATCATCTGGGCTCGAAACGCTCGGAGGTGAAACTGGAACCGAGAAAATCGGGCAAGCAGCGGAGGAAGAAAAAGAAAACGCCGTCGCGAGTTCCAAGGCCGGGGTAGGTGAGCTGCGGGACTGCTCCGCCAGCTAAAGCAGGCGGCTTCCGGGACGCCAATGACAAATGAACCATGAAACATAAGGTCTTCTAAATGACGCCCGATCTAAACGCATTGCTTGAAACGGTTCGCCCACTGGCCGTCGAGGCGGGTAAGGCCGCTCTGGCTTTCTACGGCCAGGATACACCGATCGAACTGAAAGCCGACAACTCGCCGTTGACCCTGGCCGATCGAGCGGCCCACGATATGATCACCAGCCAACTGGCCAAGATCACGCCCGATATCCCGGTCGTCTCGGAAGAATCGGACGATGTGGACGCACTCAGCCGAGCGGCCGGGCAATGGCTGTGGCTGGTCGATCCGCTGGATGGGACCAAGGAGTTTATCAAACAATCGGGCCAATTCACCGTCAATATCGGACTGGTTTGCGGTGGCACGCCCGTCTTGGGCGTCGTGCACGCGCCGACCATGGACCTGACCTATCTGGGCATCAATGGGCCCGAACGGACCGGCGCATGGATCGAGCGTCCCGAGCAGACTCGGCAGCCCATTGCCACTCGCAAAGCCGACCTGGACCACCTGACAATCGTGGCCAGCCGAGACCATGCGGGGCCGGTCGTTACCGCGTTCCTCGAGCGACTGACCGGTGCCGAGTCGACCAGCATGGGCAGCTCGCTGAAAGTCTGCCTCGTGGCCGAAGGCAAAGCGGACTTCTACCCGCGAGTGGTCCCGACCATGCAGTGGGATACGGCCGCCGCTCAGGCCGTCGTCCAAGCAGCCGGTGGACACGTGACCGACCTGCAAGGCACGCCGTTAGAGTACCGTCGCGATCGGTTACGAAACCCGTCGATCCTGGTCTTCGGCGACGCGTCGATCGATTGGCCAACGTTCTTCGGTGCCGAGTAAGAAACGGAACACCAGGATTGGTCTCACAACGGGAGGGCGAGGCTCCTGCCGAGCCGTTCTGGCCACAAAACACGGTATGGTGTCGGTTCTTTAGGTTGTTTGTGTGAGTGCTCCACCTGCTAAAGCAGGTGGCTTCCCAGGGGGCGTGCAGGATGGGTTTTGTGGTGCGGCGGGGTAGGTTGTTTGTGTGAGTGCTCCACCAGCTAAAGCAGGTGGCTTCCCAACGGCAGGAGCCTCGCCCTCCCGGATTAGTGAAGATAAGTGAAGATTAGTGTTTCACCTTTTCTTCGCCCTCGGTTCATCGACCAGCAGCAGGGCATCGCGAGGCGGGATCGTGACCGTGGCACCGACCGGTTGGCCGTTGTTGGTCCTCGGATCTTGGCCGGGCGAGCCCTGCAGACGCCGGAACTTGCGGCCGGGCACTAGTTGCTCGAGCGGCACCGGCCAGGGCCGCCGGCCCAGGTTGGCCAGGACCAACCCGTGCTGGTAGACGCGGTAAACGTGCTCGGGTGCGGCGTGGGCCGTCAGCTTGTGGACCGTTATTGGCTCGCCACCTTCAACTCGGACCGTCAGATCGATCTGGTCGTCCTCCAAACGATCGAAATAGAACGTCGACGTGAACGGTCGCGTGCCGCACCAGGTCATAATCTGCTGCGGTGTGCTGCGTTTGGCCGGCGCCGAACCGCTGCCCAATCGCACATCGCCCCACATTGCATGGTCGGTCGTCGGGTCGTCGTTCGGACCCGCGTCGGCAACAAACCGGATCCAGACGTCGCGACCAGCCCAACGGGCGAGCGAAACCGAGTGACGTTCCCATTGTGAAGCCACCTGCGCGTGTCGGAACACCGTCTGCCAATCGTCGGTACCCGATCGATCTTTGTCCGGCTGCCGACCGCCGGCAACTTGGACCAGGAACACCACTCCGTCACTTCGCCCGGGCGCCTTCGTACCCATGCCGGTGAAGAAACTGAGTGTCGGACGGTCGGGC
>JAJSAJ010000984.1 GCA_024274855.1 Planctomycetota bacterium
ACGTTTTTCGTTGCAAATATATTCGGCCACGCTGTCAGCGTCCGAATCGCCATGATGGTAGTATATACGATACTGCAGTGCGAGGCTTGGGCGCGGGGCGAAACGACGACGGGATGACTGGACGTGTTGCGGCCCTGCCGCCTTGCAAACAGTTGGCCTTTTTTTACCGGAGAGTATGAACGATGCAGAATCTTTCGCGGCGGGCGTTCTTGAAATCGACTGGTGCGTTCGGGGCAGCGACGTTCCTTGCATCGACCGACAGTGCAGGGAACGCTTGCGGTGCCATGATGAGAGCGGGGAAGGTTGAAGTTCTCTATCCTCGTATGCGTGTTCCCACGTCATTTATTATTGACGATTCGACCTGTCTGGTGAACATGGGTCGGTTCTGCATGCCGCAGTTTGCCGATGTCTGGCCCGACCGAGCCAACTACAAAAAGCCATGGAAGACGTGGCCCGCCGAGATTCCAGACAGCTTTGTACGCGAGTTTGGTCAGTGGTGTGCCGAGCAGGGTGTTAAGGGGAAATACAGCATTGTTCCATACCCTGCCTGCGTCGGTTGGCTCGACCGCGAATTGCCGGGTTGGTCGCACAAGGATTTGCTTGCCAGCCTCCGACTCGTGCGCGAGCTGATGGTGCCCAATTGGGATATTCATCCGGAAATGATTTCGCATACGCGGGTGATTGATGTCAAAACCGGCCGCCCAATGGCGGAAGCCAAACCGGCCAATATGGAGAATTGGTTCCCACAGACTACGATGAGCGCGGATCAGTTAGCGGAGTATTTGGCATACGCATTGCGAATACTAAGAAACTGTGACTTGCCTTGTGAGGGGATCACAACACCGGGTGGTTTTGGTAGCCGAGTGAAATCCGAACTGTCGTTGGCCGTGCAGCAATCGGTTCGCGATGTCTATGGTGTCGAGATCCCGCACTATTTCAAGTACGTTGCCGGCGATAAGGAGAGCACGCAACCGAGAATTGAACACCTGCAGGACCCAGAGAGTGACCAACCCAGGCTGACGGTCAGCATTTACGCGGGCACCGGTGACTGGTTCGGAGGATGGGATGGCGACCAAAAGCCGGATGGCGATCGTTACTGCAGCCGAGATGCAACGGCGGGAAGAATGGTCGAGCTGATTGACGAAAACGAACCGGCCATCATGCTCTGTCACTGGGCGGGTATGTACACCCAGGGCACAAAACAGGGATTCGCCGCACTTCGGAGAGTCATAACTGCGTTGAACACGAACAGAGCTGACCAGATCATCTGGATGAAGCTGAGCGAAATTGCTCGCTACTGGGCGGCCAAGGAACTGACGCGCGTGAAGCAAGCAGACCGGGACATCTCCTTCAAGGCCCCTTTCGCTTGCCCGTTGTATACGGTGCGCCTGCCGGGGAAACCAGGCAGCCCACCAACCGTTATTGCCGGCCAGAAAAGAACCGCACTCCGCCAGGTTTCCAAAGCCAATCAGCTGGTATCAGGCACCTGGTTGCGTGAGTCCAATTCAAGCGTATTCTGTTTCGATCTATCCAAGGGACAGAGTGTCGTACAGTGGTGATGAGGCAGTTGTGACCAAAGGCACATGTCGAACAGAACGGTCGGCCGGGATATGTGAAGTGCGTTACTCGCAATTGAATCGCAGGCCCCGCCTAAGGTGTTTTGGAGCAACTCACTCGCGGACGAATGAGAATCCGTGAGGAGCCGTTGGCTACTCTTTTCCAGGCAAAGTCATTTGTCCGGGTGTTCCAGTGTTCATACATCGTTTGTTATCATCTAGCCTGCTATCATTCACCCATCTTGTACCGGTGGTGAAACGCATCTTCCGTCCTGGAGACTCTATCGATATGTGCGATTGTGACAATGGTCCTTGTCTTTTCCGACGTGCCTCTACCAAGCGAGGACGAGGTCATCGCGTCCGCTTGTGGCTTATCGTTTTTGGGGTGCTCTTGGACGTGGGTGTATTGTGGGGTCAGGAGGCCACCAAGGCGGAGTTGTCTCCACAGTCCTCCAACGCTTTTCCTCTGGGAATGTTCTCGGCCGATGGAGCGGGGGCGATGGACCATGTGGTGAAGATGGGTATGACTCACGTGCATACGTACGCCATGGGAGGTGGCAATGACTCTGCACATATCGCTCGGGATCTGGCCTACATGGATCAGGCGCACGCCAGGGGGCTGAAGGTGATGTACAACCTTCAGGGAGACCGTTGGGTTGCAATGGAGAACGGAGTGGCCGAGATGCTGGTGCTGGTCAACGCCGTAAAAA
>JAJSAJ010000985.1 GCA_024274855.1 Planctomycetota bacterium
CCTCCTGGCTCAGCCCAAGATAGCGAGCCTTGGTACGATCGACCTGTATATCCAGTTGCGGGTAATCGAGTGCCTGAGCGATCTGCACATCGGTCGCGCCGGGAATCAGGCGAATCCGGTCTACGATCTCTTCCGCCGTATCGCGGCACTGGGTCAGTGAACCGGCGGACACCTGCACGCTGATCGGCGTCGGCGAACCTTCATTCAGCGCTGCATTGACGATGCTGCCGCTGGTGAACAAGAACTGCTCGCGAGGAAAACGTTCGGCCAACAGTGGACGGAGACGCGTCACGTAATCATCGGTGCTGGTCGAACGACCGGATTGCGTCAGGTTCACGACAATGAACGCTGTGTCGGGACCGGAGTTGGGGCTGAGGATTGTCGAAAACCCGGCACCTTTGCCAATCGGCAAGCCGATATTGGAAATCAACACTTCAATTTCATTTTCCGGTACGACCTGCTTGATCGTCTCTTCAATTTTCGCGACCAATCCTTCCGTCTCTTCCAGCCGTGTGCCCGGAATCGTCTTGACACGAATTTCGAACGATCCGGCATCGACACGAGGAAACAGTTCGGAACCAATCATCGGCACCAGGAACACCGATCCCACGACCAACACTCCCGCGCCGACAATCACCAGCCAGCGAACCCGCAGCGCGCTGGCGAGAACGCGGCCATAGACGCCCCGAGGCTGTTCGTGGCTATCCGGAGTGGAATGCCGTGATCCGTCGGCCGGTTGGTCCGGCGATTCGCTCCGCTCCGTCCCAGCCCCCTGCTCAACTCGCGACCTCAAGAACCGAGCACAGTAAGCCGGAACAACGGTCATGGCGATGAAGTAGCTGGCGCCGATCGTAGCGACGGCCGAAATCGACAGAGGCTCGAACAGATAACGAATCATGCCGGTCAGGAAGATCACGGGAATAAAGACGGCCAGTGTTGTGACCGTGCCGGCCAGCACGGGCGCCGCAACTTCACTCGCCCCGTCCCGAGCTGCGTCGAGCGGTGACTTGCCGAGCCGGACGTGCCGCACGATGTTTTCCACGACGACAATCCCCGCATCAACGACCGTACCGACCGCCAATGCGATACCGCCGAGCGTCATGACATTCAGCGTTTGCCCACTGAAATAAAAGATCAACGCTCCGATCAAAATCGAAAGCAAAATCGTCGCCACAACAATCAGGGTCGGCCGGAACTGCCGCAAGAACCCGCCGACGACGATGGTGACGAGCAAAGCTCCGAGAACGATCTCGTACATCAGGTTCCGCATCGCGTTGCGAATATACGTCGACTGGTCGCTGACCAGCGTAATCTCCGCGGCCTCGGGAATGTCACCCCGTTCTTTCATTTTCGGAACTTCGCTTGCAATGCCCTCGTAGATGCGGTCGACCACGGCGATTGTGTTTTCACCCGGCTCGCGCAGCAACGGACAGTAGACGCTACGATGCCCGTTGACACGGACGATATTATATTGAATGGCCGCGTCATCTTGCGCATACCCGACGTCACGAATGAAGATCGGCCGCCCGCCGCGCACTGCGATCGGTATGTTATCGATGGCATCTGTTGTGGGCAGTGTATTGACCGAGTGGACTTGATATTCCGTGTCACCCATCTTGACTGTGCCACCGCCCATGACCAGATTCGAGTCACGCATCGCGTTGACGACATCGTTCGTACTTAGCCCGAACGATTGCAGCTTGATCGGATCGACGTAGATCATCATCTGGCGAAACTTGCCACCGAACGGGTGCGGAATCTGCACGCCCTTAAGACCACCCATTTTGTTTCGCACGGCGTAGTAACCGATCGAGTAAAGTTCTTTTTCGCTGAGTCCTTCGCCCGAAATCGCAGCGAGCACGACAGGTAAGTTCGCCGGTTCGCTGCGCAGCGTGAACGGCCAGTCGATCCCCGGTGGCAAATGGTGGATGTCGTTCGCCTCAAGATTGACGATATCGTTCATCGCCGAACTGGAATTGGCACCGGGTTGGAAATAGATCTTGATCATTGTCGCACCGGGCATCGTTCGCGATTCCTGATGCTCGATACTGCCTGCCAATGTCAGAATTCGTTCGATCCGCGACGTAACGCTCTTTTCCATCTCCTTAGTTGGCAAACCGGGATAAGAAAAATAGCTGACGACCACCGGTTTCTTGAAGTCGGGAAGGATGTCGATCGGAAACAGCGGCATGACCGCCAGTCCCAACAGACAAAGGCCCAACGTCAACGCGACGACGGCGTAGGGGTTCCTGAGTGCGAAACGTATGAGGAACATAGGCTACAAATCCAAACTTCAGGCTGCGAACTTCGTAGTTTCCAGACCATTTGACCATCGGCAGGGACTCAGCGAGAAAAGCCGACTCCATGCTGATATTCTGCTTCACCGCGGCCAATTCGGAAGTGCCGGGTGAAAAACCTCTTGATCGAGCGTGCGATGCCATGGTACTTGCGCACCGTGGTGCATGGTCTCAATTAACGCTAACCGTTTGCCCCGGCTTGAGCCTTCCCAGCAGCGGGCCAACAATGCGTTCGTTCCCGTCGAGCCCGGAAATAATCTCAATGTGTTGGCCGTTGTCCAGGCCGGTTTGAACTTCAGTAATCGCGACCTGGTTGGAGCTGTCCACCACGTATACATAACTGTTGCCCTGTTCGTCAAACCGAACGGCATTGGCCGGCAGTGTCAACGTGTCACTGGGTGGGGCGAGCGTGATCGTAGCCTGGCCGAACATACCTGGCCGAAGCCGACCGTCCGGGTTCGGTAAATCGATTTCGACCAACATCGTTCGGGTCTGTTCATCAAGCACGCCTGCCACACGTGATATTTCCCCCTCGAAGACTATGCCGGGTAAGGCTTGAAACGTAATTTTCGCCACATCGGCCACACTTGCCAGCGGTGCATCCCGTTCCGGAACCGGGACGCGAATTCGCACTCGGTCCAACTTCGTGATAACGAACAACGGTGAACCGGATTTTCCAGAACCGGATTGCGTATTGCGCACAAGGTCGCCCGGATTGACGGATCGCTGGGTGACCAGGCCATCGAATGGCGCGGTGAGCTTCGTAAACTTGATCAATTCATCCAATTCGTCCAACTCGCGCCGCGCCACATCAGTCATTGCTTTGGCGACTTCTACGTCGGCCTGTGCCGCGTCGCCCTGAGCAGCGGCAAGTGTTAACTCGGCTTTTGACGAACCGACTGCGGCCTCGGCGGCAGCTCTTTCCGCGATCGCCGCATCCAATCTTTCCTGAGCTTCGTCTTGCAGGCGATCGGCTATGGCTTTCTGCTTGACCAGATCGGTCACTCGAGCCAACTCGACACGCGCGGCAACCAGTCCGGCCTCCGCCTTGCCAACTTCGGCCTTCACTTTCTCAAGTTTGGCCTGATACGAAGTGACACCGGCTTTGGCGATAGCTACCTGCTACTCGGCACGGCTCTGGTCCGCCTCCATCCGCCGGATTGTTGCCAGTTTCGCCTCGCGTTGTTTGGCCATTTCCGGAACACCGATCACGGCCAGCAGATCGCCCTTCTTGACGCTGGTCCCGATGTCGACTTTCAATTCGCTCAGGTATCCGGCCGCCTTGGCAAAAATACGGGCCTCGTAATAGGCGTGAACGGTGGCTGGTTGTGTTGTGGTCCTTGGCGTGGCGGCTTGGGTCACTTCGAACACTTCCACGCTGACAAGCTGGGACGGCGCCGCATCACGTCCCGTGGCGTCGCTCGCCGGACGGCAGCCGGTACCGCACGCCAATCCAGTCGCGAGCGGCAATGCCAGGACGAGCAGCCAAACGTTGTTCATCGGAATACCTTTCGTAATCAGGTGACACTGGCAAAGCCAGTGCCGTCGAGGCAATGAAACGCAGATCCTGCTTCAGCTCGCTGACGCACACCCAGCCGAAAAAACCTTCCCAGATAGCCGATCTCCCATGTTAGTCCCGGGGTTAGACGAAGGCAACTAACTGCTTGGACTAATTATGCGGATCATTCCGCACCATCCAATCGTAGGGGCATTAAGCCTTTTCCTGTCTGATCACGATGCACCGGTTCGATTTAGATGTAACGTTCGTGCGCATTGGCTGGGCCCGCCTCACACATTCCTATTTCCGCTCGAGAACCGGTTCCATGGATGTTCGATCTTTGAGTTTATTGCCGGCTTTGGGTCTGTTGTTTCTGATAGGGGGCTGCTCGACTTTCGACCGGCAGTCCCGTTCCCGGGCAACGTCCGTGGTGCCCGAAGACCCGGCATCTTTGCGCATGAAACAGTACGCCAACGTCCAAGGTGCCTCGGTTGTTCAGCCCGCCGCGTTCAATAGACCGGACGAAAGTAACTCGGGAACCTTGCCCGCTCCATTACTTGTTCCGCCGAGCGGCCATTTCGAAGCTGCAAACGCTCAACCGCATACGATCCAACCAACGCGAACTCCACCCGTCCTGTCGAAGGCATATGTTCCGATCGCACCGACCACAATCGTTCTTGACCTGACCGGGGCGTTGGCGATGGTCGGTGGGCAGAACCCGCGGATTGCTTTTGCTGCAGCGAAGTACCGGGAGGCATACGCGCAGCTAGAGTCCGCCAAGGTATTGTGGCTTCCGTCGATCCGCGCGGGCACCAGTTTCAATCATCACGACGGGACTTTGCAAGCGTCTCCGGGAGATGTGATCGATGCCAGTCGTTCGTCACTGGAAGCAGGTTTCGGCGCGCAAGCCGTAGGCGCGGGAACTCCTGCCGTACCGGGTGTCGCTGCCGAGTTTCACGCGTCCGACGCATATTTTCAGCCAAAGATCTCCACGGAAACCGCATCCGCGCGCTGTGCCGCGATGGACGCGACGAAGAACGACACGTTGCTGGCCACCTCGCTTGCATACCTCGATCTGCTCCGCGCAACACTTCGGTTGCGTATCGCTGAAGAGACACGTGATAATGCAAAGAGATTAGCCGACTTGACAGCCACCTTCGCCCGAACGGGCCAAGGGCCGCAAGCGGACGCGGACCGCGCCCGAACAGAGCTTGTCCGCCGTCATAACGATGTTTCCCGAGCGCAAGAGAACACGCGAGTGGCATCCGCACGACTGTCTGAACTGTTGAGCATCGATGCATCCAAAGAGATCATTCCGCAAGAGCCAACGATTGTTCCCGTTGACCTCGTTTCGTTCGAAGTGCCGGCGGTCGAACTAATCGCCACCGGATTGGCAAACCGCCCCGAGTTGGCCGAGGCACAATACCTGGTGCGCGAAGCGGTTTACCGCTATCGCCGCGAAAAGTACGCACCACTGCTTCCAAGTGTCTTGCTTGGCATCAGCCAAGGCGGATTCGGCGGCGGGTTCGGCTCCAATATCGACAACTATCGTGGACGGTTCGATTTCGACGCGACCGTATATTGGGAACTCCGAAACTTGGGCTTCGGCGAACGGGCGAAACGTCGCGAAACGAGTTCGAAATACAATCAGGCTCGGGCACTGCAAATCAGCATGATGGATCGAGTCGCTCGCGAGATCGTCGAAGCACACACACAAGTGCGGTCGCGGAAGGGGCAAATCAAGGTGGCCGAATCGGGAGTCAAACCGGCCATCGATTCCTACAATCGCGATTTGGCTCGCATCCGCGCTGGCCAGGGACTGCCGATCGAAGCGCTCCAATCCTTGCAGGCACTGGACGCGGCGCGCCGCGAGTACTTGCGAACGCTGGCCGATTACAACGCGGCACAGTTTCGATTACAGCGAGCGCTCGGCTGGCCCATCCAATAACAACGCCCACTCGAGACTGGATCGCGTTTCGTTCGAAAA
>JAJSAJ010000092.1 GCA_024274855.1 Planctomycetota bacterium
CAATTCCCACCCATTCTGATTTCGTTTGAACAACATCCACCGGCAATTGTTCAGCGGCTTCTGTTGCTCCAGTTTCTCGATCCCACTGGCAAAGACGATGTCCTGAACTCGGACCAGGCAGGTTGAACCGTGACACCACAAAGGCCCCGCCCCGTTGCCGGCCGCCTGAAAATCGTAAACGCCCTCTTCACATTCCACGACCGGTTGAAGCCGAGACATTGTCATGCTGCCGGGCTCGGGAACAACGATCAACGGTAGAAACGAATGCAAGAGAAGAAAGGTGTTCATCGCCATTTTTCCAAATGCAAAACAGGAACTCGGTCGTCAGATGCGGGACAAAACGGACCGTCAACATGAGTCGCGAGCCGACTTGCCGACTCAGAACGGTTCCGTTTCCCCCGCGACGGTTGGCAATCCACTTGTTTAGTTGCAGTCGGGTATGCCACCTCGTTATACTCTATCTGGACGACCTGGACGACTGCCCCCAACGGTTGTTCGGTCTATTACGCAATTCCACCACCACGGACGCCGAGCGGCGGAACTTATAAGAATGGGCCACCGATGGCAAGACGGCCCCACGGATGTGACCATGATGCTATCTGGGGCAAGCAGGCGCACGTGCCAATGGTACCCGAGTAGTGGATCGGATTTGGCCGGCAGCCCTGCCGCCGGGTACGGAGAGTCTTCGATTGATAGGACAATCGCGCCGCCTCCGCGACAAGAATGTTGTGGAAGTTTTTTTCCGAGACGACGCGGGATAGATTTCGTTTAACGAGCCCCGTCAAGAGAAAGACTGCCGTCCATGAAAATGGCTTTTTCGCTGGTTATCCCGGCACACAACGAAACAGATCGGTTACCCGATTATCTTGGTCGGATCCGAACGTATTTGCCCGATCACTTTGGCGAGCAGTATGAGGTAATTATTGTTGATGATGGCAGTTCGGACGGACTGATCGAATTGCTGGACCGGACGTACGGGGACTGGCCCCAGTTGCGAGTCCTGCGTCACGCGTCCAATTTCGGAAAGGGAGCCGCGGTTCGGACCGGGGTGTTGGCGGCTGAAGGTGACGTTCGGCTATTTGCCGACGCGGACGGTGCCACTCCGATTGAAGAAGAACATCGCCTTCGCGCGGCAATTGCCCAAGGGGCCGATCTGGCCATCGGATCACGCCTGCTTCCCGCAAAGGACGTCACATGCCAGAGAACGCGAGGTCGCGCCATGGTCGGACGGGCATTTGCCGGCGTGGCCAGAACGCTGTTCCACTTGTCGATTCGCGATACGCAGTGCGGATTCAAGATGTTCCGTGCCGATGTGGTCGCGAAATTGTTTGAAGGACTTCATGAACGCGGCTATTTATTTGATTTGGAGCTACTGATTCACGCAAAGCAGCTTGGTTGCCGAATTGCGGAGGTGCCAGTGAACTGGATGGATGTGCCGGGCAGTCGCTTGAGTCTTTGGCGGCAGCTGTTGCCGATCACGGCCGGCCTTTGGCGATTACACCGATACAGAGCGAAGGCCGGGTCAGGCGGCATTTACCGTAACGACCCACCCGATGAATTGCACGGATGATCCGTTATTCGCCCCAGACCGACGGCCAACGCCACATTGATCCCGAGGATGGATGGCAAACCGCTGCCCCAAAGCGGCATTTGGGCACAACCAAATCGTCGAACGGACGCCCACGTCCGTTCATCCGAAGAGCATTCGTCATGTCACCACTTTTTGATTAACGGGAGAGTAGAACGTGGTACGTACAATCTTAATGAGCTCGATACTGGTGCTTAGTCTTGTCGCGTTGGTTGTTGCCGGCGACTCGCAGGCCCCGGCGGACAAAGTTCCATTGAAAACGGAGATTCCCGAAGAGGTGCTTGCGGGAACACCTCCCGATGTGCTTGCCTTGTTGTTTCCAGGTCTGGAAAAGCTGGTCGAGGGCAAACGGCCCGACTTTCTTGTACCCAAAGGGACCGTGAATCTGGCTCTGCACAAAAAAGTCACATCCAGCGAAACCGATCCGCTGATTGGCGAATTAACATTTGTGACAGATGGAAAAAAAGGCGGAGATGAAGACAGTTATGTCGAGCTCAGTCCAAAACTTCAATGGATTCAGATCGATCTTGGTAAGCCATGTGATATTTATGCAATCTACCTTTGGCACTATTTCTCGGAAGCCCGAAGTTACCATGACGTGATTGTCCAGGTGGCCGACGACGCGAGCTTTAAGAAGAACCGAAAAACGGTTTACAGCAACGACCAGGACAACTCGGTCGGGCTGGGGATCGGCAAGAGGCGGCCGTACATTGAAACGTATCGCGGCAGATTGATTGATGCGAAAGGTGTACGCGCCCGCTTTGTCAGACTCTACAGTTGCGGAAACACGGCAAACGACATGAATCACTATGTCGAGGTCGAGGTGTTTGGCAAGCCAGCTTCATAAACAAGCAAAAGGGAATAATTGTGCACCGAAAACTTCAGGTACTTGCCGTTGTTGCCGTAATCTGCGTGGCCCTGCCGGCCGGTGCCGCATCGCCGGCGCCGGTTCGGAACTTGCTACAAAACCCAACGCTCGGTTTCCGTGCTTTGGACGATCGGGGCGAACAGCCACATAACGTCACCTGTTGGAACACCGACCATTGGGGAGATATCACTCCGCTCAAGATGCCCAGTCCGTATGGCCCGCCGATCAAGACCGTCGGTAACGTCGTTCGAATTGGCCCCGGCAGGCGATTCTGGCAACTGGCGTCATTACCGGACCTGGGGTTGGCCAACGGCGACGTGGTCAGCCTGGCAGTGAAAGCCTATCAGAAGCAACGTCAAGGACTGCAAGCCCGGTTGTGCTTGATGTTGATCGAGAGTGCCGACGGTACATGGACTCCAGGTGATTTCGGGTTGCACGACAAGCGGACATTTGCCCGTCATGGGCGAGGGGAACTTGTCCGCTCGTCGGAACTTGTCACAAGCTCGGACCAAGAGTCCAGCGAGTTTCTATTGAAGCTGGAGGGGCTGAGAATCGATGCGGTGTTTAAGGACGGCAAACAGTCCTCGTCGACATTCCGCAATGTCGTTGGCGTGCTGGCCGAGTTTGTCAACACGTCGAAGCAAGATGCGTGGATCCACTCGCCAACGCTGGTGCGCGGCGTCAAGGCCGTTATTGACGTAAACACATCCAGGTCATTGCCCGAGTATTATCGTCAGATCCCACGCACCATCCAGAAACTCGTCAGCGGCCAGCCGGTCCACATCTTGACGCTCGGATCGAGTATCGATCGAGGCAGTGCCAACCCGCCACTCTACCTCTACAACGAAGAGCGAACCAGTTCGCACTACAAGCAACCACTATGTGAATGCCGGCCATCGAATCCAAAGGATATCGCCGGACATCTGGCGAAGGACGTGGGACGACCGGACCTGCAAGACTATGTCGGATGGTGGCAGCATTACTTCATGTACACCGGGCGATTGCGGTTGGAGCTGATGCGAAAGTTCCATTATCCGGTCGACAAACTTCTGCTGAATGTGATGGCCTGTGATGGATCGTCGATCGGCGAATCGCATAGTGGATTTCGCGAGTATGCCGCTTTGGATATTCCGCCAAGCCCCAATTGGGACGGCCATCCAACGGGAAAGAAATGGAGCGAACTCTATCCAACCCTGTTTCCACAGGGGAAGAAACCGGCACCCGACCTGGTCATATTCGGCCATGGGCACAACGAACATATTGACTTGCCGGACGAAATC
>JAJSAJ010000986.1 GCA_024274855.1 Planctomycetota bacterium
GAGGAGGACTTGTCCGATGAAATAAGGCACGACGACTCGTCCCAAATTCAATCCCTTACCCTTGAGCAGCTTGAATGCAGCTCCGGCAAAAAGATAGAAATACGCCGGATAGGCACCATAGGCCATGTAATCCACAACATCGAGCCCGGCCTTGGCGACCTGTCGCAGCAGTGTCGCTTTGGTAAAGAGGACGGTATGCTGGGGTGCCTGTAAACCGGGCCAACGATTGTGATAGAGACGATAGGAAAGACTGTCCAAACGCGGCACTTCGATTACGATGCGTCCCTCTGGTTTGAGCACCGTGCGTGCCTGCAGAAGACTGCGGCTTGGATCATAGTCGTGCTCAAGAAAATGCCACATACTGATCAGGTCGAAGCGATCGCGGCCAACATCACACTCGTAGAAGAGTCCGCAATGAAACTCGATTTCCTCAAAACCCGGTTTCTTCGCAAGATCGATGAAGTCGACGCCCGTCAGGCTGGATCCATGGAGCGACTTGACTTTGGTAAGGAACGTTCCAGCTCCACAACCGACGTCCAGCACTTCGCTCGTGGCATCCAGATCCACGTACCGGCCGACAACCTCGACCTTGTTGCGGTCGAGTCGATCCATGGCGCGGTCGACAAAGCCGCTTAGTAGTCCCCAGTTTCGCTGCTTGCGGTGTGCGATGTACTCGTCATCGTAGTAATCTTTGATTCCCTCCACATCGATCCGTGGCGATTGAAAGGCGAGCCCGCATTCTTCACAGATGACAAAACGGAATCGGCCGGGCTTCCCGGTCAGATCGTCCTCGGCGACAAGCAACGGCCGATTTCGATCGCCTCCGCAGTAGTAGCAAGGAACCTCTTCCCTGGACAGCCCGTTGTCGATCATGATCGAACTCCAAGGGAGAAGGTGATGGTCAACGCAAACGTTACGATAAAGACCAGGTAGCCCGCCGTGGCTGATTCATGATGAACCCGTTGACGGATGAATAGACCGCCCAAGACCAGCAGGCCCATGATCCCGAGTAATCCCTGCAGGACAGCTAATTCGATCGTGGTGCCGATGAGTTCAACCGTCATGAGCATCGAGATCGCAAAGCCAATGCCGATCTCTAGTCGAAGCACACTCTCTGTCCGTGGCACAACCTGCAAACTCCGATCGTGAAGAACCTCGTATATCGCGAAACAGAGAAAGACCAGAGTCATGGTAAGCAATAAGCTCCACCGTTTCCCGCCGTCGCCACTTAGGAGAAAAACGAACACAGGGTATTTGGCCGCGACGACGTGATATCCGACGATTCTGCCGCGCACAATCTTGCGCAAGAGACCATACCACAGAAGACCAGCCACGTTAAGCAGCAACAGTCCACCGAGTCGATGGCCGGCACCCTTCTGCAGTACGAACGACGCTGTAATCACGGAAAGATTCCAAAGGCCGGAAAAGACGAGGAGGGAACAAAAAGGCACAAGGGACGTTGCCTGGACAAGCACACGATCCGGATGTGTATGCCGGTCGTGCGGCAGATCGCTTAGGTCGTCTAACAGTCGGAATTGCAACAACAGCGTCCAGGCCAGTACGTACGATACCCCCAGTTCGAGAACACGCACACTTTGCCCGTCGGCCAGTCCTGCAATCACCAGCAGCGCGGCACAAGGCAGGTAGAGCCGGGCAGGTAGACGGCTCTTGATGTATTGACGCAGTGTTTCAATCGATGATTTCGACACAGCCCAAATCTCCGTCGACTGTTACTGTCCGGCCAGATTTAATTTTCCGCGTTGCTCCCTGCACGCCGACCACGGTCGGAATACCATATTCGCGTGCGATGATGGCGCCATGCGACAACATTCCCCCGCGTTCCATGACCAAACCGCCGACCAAAAAAAACACGGGCGCCCATCCCGGATCTGTTTGCCTGGTAACAAGGATATCTCCAGGCGTCAAACGTCCTGATTCGGAAACATCGTGCAGGACAATGGCGCGCGCAGTCACCTTTCCACCACATGCACCAATGCCGTGCATCGTATCCGATTCGATTTCCGTATCACACGGATGCTGCCCATCCACCTCGTTGGATGGGGGCCAGTATGAACCTTCTGGAAGTACCATCGTGTCGGGCAGCACCATTTCGCCCAGACGTGTATGTTCAGTTCGCTTTAACTCGACCAGGGCACTCACCGTATTGGGGAACATGGAAGTTCCAGATATCAGAGACTCCAGCTCTTGATGCGTTAGGAAAAACACGTCATTCGCCTGCTGCAGAAATCCACGCTCGACCAGTCGCTCCCCAATTCGAAGGACAATTCTACGGCAGCGGCTATAGAGCAATGACTGCTTCAGGCGGGCCCGTTCCCTGAGTGCGATCGCACGCTGTGTCGAGCGGAGAGTGATCCTGGCAATAGACCGCATGTTCGGCCATGGAAGAAATCGAAACACTCTTTTTTTTCGAAGGAGACCGTACACACGCTCGGTCTCCAATTGACGCTCCTCGGCTTGACGGCTGAGTATGTCGATTGGTGACTCTCCATGTAGCGTGACGTAATTTTTCAGAAGAGAGAACAGACCGCTCGGATCTTCCTGAAAACTCTTTACCGTCATCATCAGCTCGCCAGAGCAACGGAACCCCCAGTTCTCCAGGAAACTCTCGAACTCCTTCACGAAGACTGCAAAACGCCCGTCCCCTCGCAACTCCTTCCACAGCTTATCCTCGTCACAATCCGCCAACAGCTTTTCAAGATCTGGATCCGAATGAACAAGACGCGACAGCCTCCACAGTTCGATCACCGGCTGCGCACTTACCAGGTTCGGTAGTCCCTGCAGCAGTCTGTTGTGCAACGCTGAGTGCTCGTGCGAGGGGAACGCACTCACGATCAGACGCCGAAGCAGGCCGTACCCGATCATTGAGGCCGCGTCTGCCAACGAGGCGTTTTTCCAGCGTTGGCAGCGGATATCAAGAAAACCGCGAAACGCAGCGTGGAGCTCCGTCATTGATCGCCGGTTCAGGTCGGCAGGATGTGTCTGCTCGGCGTACTCGTCCACGGTTTGTTCGAAGGCGGATACGCGTTTCTCCAAAAACAGAAACTGCCATGTGGTCTTGATCGCAATCCAGACGAGTTCTCTCAACTGCGAGAAACGACTTCTTCCTTCCCCGCTGAAGCTCATCGCATGCGGTACGGACGCCGCGTCCCCTTTAGTCCCCACGAAGATATTGAACGAGTCGACTAAATGGCTGCCAAAGGGAGCCATCCTAAGCGCGGTATGGATGTTCGTCAGATTGTAGTACAGACGACCGCCATGGTAACCTATCGTGTTTCGGAGCAATTGGTCCATCGCGGCAATTCGGGCCTGTGCAATCCCAAACGCCCGACCTAAGTTCCGAAAATAGTGATAGTAACCGTCAACAGCAACGGAATACAGGAAAGGGGAAACCGGATCTGGATAGTTTTCGTTGATGTTGGCGTTCGACCAAACAACGAAGGCCGTGTCCGCCTCGACGAGTGGTTCTCCGAACTCCCTCGTTTTCTTCCCCTGTACAGTCACGGGGCGTGTCTGAACGATTTGTAACAGGTCATTCTGATCGATCGTCCACTCGATGTCCTGGGCACCCTGCAATTCCGTTTCCAACAGGAGGCCAATGCGGCGAAGGACATGAATATTCTGTTCGTCGAGTGGGGCATCGGGAGTACTCTCACTGTCCGGCTGTTCCGGAGAGGCCAACAGACGCCAGTTCGCGCTCTCTCGTGAAATCGAGAAGCGGCCGGGGTTGATACGGCCTGCCACCAGATCATCTCCGTGCCCCAGACAGAATTCACCGAGCATCTCGGCCTGCCCCGAAGGCTCGGGCGAAACGGTAAACAACACGCCCGCAACCTTCGATTGCACTTGCTCTTGGATTACGACGCCCATTCGGTCGATGCGCACTCCCCGCGAACGCTGGTAGTAGAGTGCGCGCTCCGACCAACATGAAGCCCAGCAACCAACAATCGCGGTTTCAAGCTCCCGTCGAGATCGCACATTTCGAAAGGAGTCAAGTTGCCCGGCGAAGGATGCGTTGCGTGAATCCTCGCCTACGGCCGAGCTGCGAACGATAAGCAGCTGGCCCGCGTCGAGTTGCGGCCGGCACACCGCAACCGCCTCAAGTGCTTCTTTCGGAATGACAGCCCCCTGGAGGAGTGATCGGATCGAACCGGCTGCTCGCTTCAAACTCTCGATTTCGGATGGATCGAAGCTGTCGAAGATATCCGCAATCGGCCCTCGAAGTCGATTGGCGTCGAGGAAAGTTTGAAATGCCAGATCGGGCAGCACAATGCCGGGCGGAACAGGAACGCCAAGACTAAGCATCCGAGACAAGTTCCATGCCTTGCCTCCAACGTTTTTCTCGTCCATTGCCTGCTCAAGTGAGCAAACGTAGAGTGAAGAGACCGTTCCGGCTATGGACGAACCAGACTTCATGCCAGCCTCCTCTTCACTCCAGACCAATACAGCACGACGCTGAACAACCAGTGAATGGCCGGCCCGAAAAGTGCCACATAGAGCCACGTCCACCAGGGGATCGGCACGGCAAGGCTAATCACCAAAAGCGCGCCGACAATTGAGTCGATCCGGTCAAGAGCCAGAAACAACGGCTTGGCGGGCCAGCTACGTGCAGCCTCGCCGGGCTGAATGCCAAGTTGTCGCTTCAAGAACGAGTTGGGAAGTTCCCCGATCATAAATCCCAGACCGGCCAACAAACCAAGGACGGCGAAAGCCCATGGTTTGATCGGCCATAGACGGTAAGCGAGCTCCGGATCACAAGAGACTGACAACCCGAGTAGAAAAAACGACATCGCGGTGGCCGGGATCATCACGACAAAGCCACGCAACGTTTTGTTGGGACCGAAGATCCGTTTCCCACGAAAGGTCCGACCCAGGTCGAGCGGAACCGTAAAACGATGTGAAAGCCGGCTGCGGAACCATATCGTCTGCACAATGCCCGCCAGGACAAAAGCGACAATCAGGAAAACAGCACAAGCCTGCGGGTCCACCCGACTCTCACCCGGCACCAGAATTCGGGTGACATCGATCATGAAGTATCCCTGCTGGCCGAGTAAGGTACCGAACGGATCATACGCAGATGCTCAAAACATTACCAGATATCCGTACTCACCTCAAACATCGTTAGGTTTTTCACCAAGTCAAGCGTCCAACTGAGGCATTGTAGGGTGTCAAGCTCGCCCGACCAACGTAGACAATCGGTGAGAATCCAATGCGAGCGCCGGCAAACCAGGCCCCAGTGTCCATCGTCAAACGGACGCCCACGTCCGTTCAATCGCGAAAAAGACGTCCAA
>JAJSAJ010000093.1 GCA_024274855.1 Planctomycetota bacterium
GAGTTGCGAGTCAAACCGGCATCGGATCTGAGCGATGGCGAGACCTTTACTGTTGGTGGCCAAACCTTCGAAATCGACCTTGGCTACACGCTGATTGCACCGACAGGTGCCGCGTTGCGAGACGGGGACACGTTCTCGATCGAGGATGCGGCTGGGATTACTCGTACGTACGAATTCGACGAAGTCGATTCCGATGGCAACAGTGATGGCGTCGCGGGTTCGAATCACCGTGTTGCCTATCAGGCCAGCGACACAGCCGAACAGATCGCTCAGGCAATGCAGGATGCCGTTATCGATTCGATTGCTCTGCCGCTGACACTCGATTTAACAGGTTCCGAGCCCCAGGACACGCTTGGCACGGCTGTCACGAGTGGCTTGAACGGCAGCACGCAGACGTTGCAGGCTACCGGGACGATTGGCGATAACGCGGCGATTATTCCTGAGTTGGATGTTGACATGATTCGTATCGACTTGACTGCCGGCAGCCAGGTCACGATCGACGTCGACATCCCGGTGGGAAGTACGCTTGACGCGGCGTTGCGGTTATTTGACGCGACCGGTCAAGAGATCATGCAATCGGACGACGTCAATGGCAACGAACCGCTGATCGTATTTACCGCGACTGAAGCAGGGACGTACTACATCGGGGTCAGTGGTTCGCCGAATCTGATCTACGATCCGACCGTTCAGGGGACTGGAATTCCCGGTAGTCTCGGAGCCTACGATCTGTCAATCGTGGTTGACAATCCGGTCGCCTTTACCCAGTTGAACCAAAATCGCTTGAATCTGCCCGGTGCCGTCTCGGTAACGGCGACCGGTCAGCTTGCTGTCGCTGGAAGCAATGGTGTGAGCGGTGGTCTTCCGGTCCGCCTGCACGCGGGAATGCAACTGCCGCAAGTTGTCGACATCGTTCGGCAATCGCTGGCGGACGTCTTTGCCGGTGGCGATATCATGGCGATGAAATCGCATGGAGAGGTCATTCGGATTATCGGTCGTGACGTCGATGACCCGGGACCGTTCGGTCTGACCGATCAATTGCCCGGCGACAACACCGGGAACTTCTATTCGAATCGTCGCGGACAGAACAACCAGTTCGAAGGCGTTTATCTGGATGACTTCATTATCGGGTTTGCCGAACGGGGCGAGATTGCGACGGGCGCTTCCGGTGACAGCTCCTTCTATGCCAACCCTCAGTTGCCTGACAGCCAGATTCTAGTCGGCCCCTATCAACTGGAGATTCGCCGTGGCGAGCAGTATGGCGATTCAATGGAGGATGCCGATCGGCTCGAGTTGACCGGTGGCATGAATACGAATGGTCGTTTGTCGCAAGCTTTCTCGCTGGTCGCATTGCCTGCCGAGCAGATCAGTGATGGTCAGAGCTTCACGCTGAGTGATGGCAACGGGCAATTGACGTTTGAGTTTGATGACGCGAGCATCAACGATGGAGTTGCCCCCGGCAATGTTGAAATCGATTTCGATCCGGCTGTTTTCGATTTGGCAACAGGCGACTTGCGGCCACAGACTGCGGCCGAGGTCGCCGCGGCGATTCGCGACGCGATCAACAGTCCTCTGGTGCAGGCTGTCTTGGACGTTACAGCCGGATTAGCTGACGGAGCAACGACCGCGGGCGATGCAAGCACATCGATCGTCGTCAATCTGTACGGAAACGTCGACACGAGCGTGATTGCACCAAGATTGGGAATTGTCAGCACGACAACCGATGCCAATCAGTTGCGTGATGCGATTCTCGACGGATCAGGTTTTGTGCCGGTTGGTGATGCGACGTTGGTCAGTGGCGACACCTCGGCCGGACTGTTCGGAGGTGGCCGGTCGACAATCGGTATCGATTCGGGGATCGTGTTGACCACCGGTGATGTGCGATTCACGGAAGGGCCGAACGTGGCGGATGATTCGTCTGGACTTGCATCGCAGATGGGTGATCCCGATCTGGATTCAGCGTTTCCTCCATTGGTGACGCGAGATACGACGTCACTCGAGTTCGTGTTTGATGTGCCTGTCGGCGGGACCGATTTGGCGTTCCAGTTTGTCTTCTCTTCGGAAGAATACAACGAGTTGGCTGGTGCGGCACTACATGACGTATTCGGGCTGTTCGTTGATGGGCAAAATATTGGTTTTGTTCCGGGTTCGTTGACACCTGTTTCGAGCAGTACGGTTAACGGTGGAAACCCGTTCGGGACCGGTGGCGTCAACGAGCGGTTCTACAACAACAACAGCCTGCAAGATGCGGGCGGTTATTTGAACAGCTTTGGCCATGACGGGTTTACCGATGTCTTTGAGGCTCGCCTCAATGGGCTGACGGCCGGTCAGCACACGATGAAGTTGGCGATTTCGGATGTCGGTGATATGGCGATCGACAGCGCGATTTTCATCCGGAGTCTGAATGATCTTGGCGCGACGCCAAGGACAGTGATCGACGGGGTTGTTTCGAACAGCCGAGGCGATTCGAATCACCAGCGTGATCAGGGACAGGTCGTTATCCACTCGAACAAGATTTCGAACTCGCTTGATTTCGGCGTCGTGGTTGAAGCAGGTGCACGGAGTGCCGAAGGTAAGTCGCACGCTGGTCCGGTACGTGTGACTCGTACGGTGAATGACGTGAATCTCGTAACCGGAGTGGTGGTGGCCAATAATCTGGTCTATCGCAACGGAGCGGGTGGAATCGACTTGAGTGGTGATCCGAATCTTGGTGGCCAGGCCACCGCCCCCGTTCCTTTCGGACGAATTGTTAACAATACGATTGTCGGCGGCAATGTTGGTATTCGAGTTCAAGACAATGCCAGTCCAACGTTGTTGAACAATATCGTGGCCGATACGAATGTCGGGATCGAGATCGATGCTTCATCGTCCTCGTCCATCGTCGCCGGTACTGTCTATGGGGGCGTTGCAACGCCGGCCAACACGGGTTCTATCGGTTTGGGCGAGTTTCCGATTACGGTCGCAACCAGTCGCGAGCTGTTTGTGAACCAGGATCTGGATAACTACTACCCCGCCGAGCATTCTGCAGTGATCGACAGTTCGATTGATTCGCTGGACGATCGCTCGGAGATGGTTTCGATTCGCAATCCATTGGGAATTCCCCAATCGCCTATTTTGGCTCCCGATCTGGATCTGTTGGGGCAGCGTCGTGTCGATGATCCCAACGTGGCCACGCCGTCCGGTTTAGGCCAAAATGTCTTTAAGGACCGTGGAGCGATTGACCGAGCTGACTTCGCCGGCCCTTCAGCGATTCTGGTCACGCCGCTTGACAATGATGCGGCTGGTGTCGATGGGGACGCACGCGACACCTACGTCGAATTGGTCAATGCGACACTCTTTAACTTCTCCATCCAATTGCTTGATGGAATCCTGCCGAGTAATCAGTCGAATGGAACAGGGGCCGATCCTAATTCGGTGACACCTGAGTCGGTGCTCGTGACCAAGGATAATGTTCCCCTGGAGGAGGGTGTCGATTATCGCTTTAGTTATGACGCAACCGGAGGTGTGATTCGCCTGACACCGTTAGCTGGGATTTGGGAGCCGGATCATGCCTATGAGATCCAGTTGCTCAATGAAGATGTCGTGGCCATTACGGCCGATAGTGGTGAAATGATCTCTGATGGAGATTCATTTACCGTTGTCGATCTGTTGAGCCAATCGGTGTTGTTCGAGTTCGACAGTGGCTTTACGATGCAAGTGCCCGTCGCGGGTGGTTCCGATATCGTCGATGGCAGTCTCTTCACGATCCAGGTTGATACGACAACGTACCGGTTTGAGTTCGACGATAACGGGTTCACGCAGCCAACCTCGATTACGGTCAGCTTTGATGCGGCCCAGACTGCCGAGGAAGTTGCCGACTCAATTGTTGCCGCGATCCGCGGTGCGAACATTGGGCTGAATCCAGATCATCCGGGTGGTGGGTTCATTCAGCTTGGAGGTGATGACACGGTTGTGTTGGACACGTCTGGGACCACATTGACACAAGCCGGTACACCCGGCGTCGCACCCGGTTCGACCGCCGTTCCGTTCACGCCTTATTCGACGTTTGATGCGGAGCACGTCGCCGTCGCCATTGCTGACGCGATCAATGGGAGCACGCTTTCCGGTGTTACCGCGGATGCGCGGCTGAACACCGTGATCGTTCACGACGTCGCCAGTGTGGTGGGGCTTCGCAGCCAGGCAATCGGTGGTATCCGTGACTTGGCGGGGAATATCCTCCAGGCGAACCGGTTCGATGGATCGACGACGTTCACCATCTTCATAGGCAGCGGTCTTGATTATGGGGACGCACCCGATCCGACTTTCCCGGTGCTGCGTGCCAATAACGGTGCACGGCACTCGATCCTCGATGGGTTCATGCTGGGTAACACGGTCTTCTCCTCGGTCGACGGTCTCCCGTCAATCGGCGCTGACGCCGATCCTGGAGACGATGGCGTTGTGTTCAGCCCGATGGTAATCGGTTATGAAACGACGGTCGACGTTGTTGCCAACGGCATCTCGCCTTCTCAGATCGGTAAACTGGATGCGTGGATTGATTTCAACGGCGACGGCCAGTGGGACTCGAGCGAGAAAATTGCTGATAGCCTGTTGCTCGCTGACGGATTGAATACGATTACATTCCAAGTGCCGAACAATAACAGTGTTGCCGGACTGCCGCCTAGAACCGTGGCTGGCGAGACCTACGCTCGGTTCCGCTTAAGCAGCACGGGTGGATTGCAACCGGCCGGCGAGGCGGTCGACGGTGAAGTTGAGGACTATCGCGTTACGATCGGCAGGAATCCGTGGCAAAACAGCCCGGAACGACTCGACGTCAACGATGACAGTCACGTCTCTCCGTTGGATGCACTCTTGGTGATCAATCTCCTGAATCGGAAAGCAAGCATCTGCCCAGGTGATCCGGGCAATGAGATTTGTGGGCCATTGCCCATTCCGCCGACGGCGACCTTTGCACCACCTCCGTATTATTCGACAACCGGGAACAGCGAAGTCGGACCGTTGGACGCCCTGCTGGTGATCAATTATCTGAACAAGCAAGCCGCCGGCAGTTTGAGTGAGGGTGAGGCATCGTTAGGCCGTACCGCGTCGGATGCAGAGGGCGAGTCCTCGGCGTTGACCACCGATTCGCTGGAACTGCTCGGGCAGCCGATTCTTGTCGATGCAGTCTCCACGTCGCAGGCGACGACTGCCGATCTGATGCAGTAAGCGTTGCGTGTCGAGTCGAGCGTTAACAACCGCCCATACACGGGGCAAGCGGACTCCGACCTGGCGTCGAGTGACCTGCGTCGGCGTTTGTTGGATGGCCATTTCCGTAGTGAACAGATGGATGACCTGCTCGACCAGATCGCCGATGAAGTCGGGGATGCGATCGAGGATGGCGACCCGGTCGACGCATTCTTCGCCGGTTACGATGGATAATGACGATTGAGCGGCATTGATCGTAAGGTGGTCCAGGTAGGTCCCGCTTGCCGAGCGGGACATGGCGTAATCCCGGACGCTACAAGAGGTTTGGAACTGCAGCCGGGACCTGTTTGCCTGCTGCTGGACCGGATTGCGATCAAGGCCCGATTGAGCGGCGGTGAGTGTAAGCTGGACCAACGGGAGGCTAGGCTGACCTGGTTAGAATCTGACCTTTGGGTGAATTGGGGACGTAAGGACGCTGCCGTTTGAAAAAAACTGCGTACTTGGCGTGATCGTCCGAAACTGACATGTGAAATCTGGCCCGGGATCGGTTTGACTCGGAGGCCAGGATCCCGCTGACATCGATCCGTTGGTTCTGTTGCTCAGACCCACGGCCGACCGTCGAGCCCGTTGCCCTGGTGGCCGGGCTCTTTTTTGTGCGCGAGCGACAATCAGAAAGTGGTTCGATCGGGGGATTGGGTCTGTATTTGTGGGACACGCGTTGTAACCAGATAGCCCAATCTGCCAAACATGCCCTGTCCGCGTACCGATTTCTTGCAGTGATTTGCTTCGTGACTACCATGAACACTAGATTCCAGACGGTTTTCTGGAGTGCTGTTTTCTGGTATCCGTTCGGAATTAGTGGGGGCACGTCCGGATTTCGGCCAGCCGTTTGGCTGCATGGAACATCGACAGGGACGGAGCAACCCGGTTTTTTTGGGGAGGTCATGTGAGGCGATCATCGGTGTTACGACAGCTTACGCGACGTAAGCGATCGCGGTTTGCTGCCGGACGGTCATCACGACGTCCGCAGTTTGAAACACTGGAAACTCGGCAGATGTTGTCGGGTTTGCCTTATGGTGCGAACGAGCAGGACACGGGGGAGTTCATGCTCGGCGATGTCGTTGTGACTGTGGTTCTGTTCGAGTCGGATGGTTCGAAGGATCCGAACCTTGAGAACTGGAATACGTTGGCTCGGGACGCGCAGGGAAATGTGCTATTCGGCGCGGATGGTCGCACGATCAGTACGGATGGACCGAACCGGATTGAAGATCTCAAGGACAGTGTTCGTGAGGGGCTTGCTTGGTGGGAGGATACGCTGGCCAACTTTGGATCGTGGCAGGACACGCCAACGCCGGCGCCGGTCCACTCGTTGAATTTCATCCCCGATTTTCAATGGACACATAATCCAGTTCAAACGGGATACGAACCGATCTATCGTGAATCGAACGATTTTTATTTGTGGGTTGAGGACTTCCTGAGTCAGTCCGGCTTCAGCACGCCAGCGTCTCGTGATAACGACATGCGTGCATTCAACAATGCCCAGCGTGTCAAGTACGGCGCGGATTGGGCCTATACGATATTCGTTGCAAACGATCACAACGATCTGGATGGTCGATTTGCTCAGGGGGGGGATTTTCAACGCGCGTTCGCCTATGCGGGTGGCCGGTTTTTTGTGACGCCGGCCCAGCGGCCGGGCAGTACGTTTGCTCATGAGACTGGGCACATGTTCTGGGCGCGGGATGAGTATGAGGGGGCCGGGCATTACGCCGACCAACGCGGTTACTATCGGACCGAAAACTCGAATGCGTGGGATAATCCCGAGCCCGGTTTTGTTCAGCAAGATAGCATTATGGACGGGGGACTCGAGTACGATCATGCGTGGCAACGTCACGTCAGTTCCGAATCGTCGTTGGCCATGATCGGATGGCAGGATTCGGATGCGGACGGAGTTTTTGACGTTCTTGATGTTCCATTGACGCTCAGCGGCAGCGGCTACTATGACTCGGAACACGGCAACTACCGGTTCATCGGTCATTCACACGTTCAAACATTGTTGAACCGTAATCCGAGTGGCCTGCAAAACGACATCACGATTAACGAAGTCAGCATGGCCGAATATTCGACTGATGGCGGTACGACCTGGACGCTTGCCGCTTCCTACGGACTGGATGAAGTGGATCTGGATCTGACTATTCCGGTCGATAGCGGGGCGGAGATCCTGATCCGGACGCGAAGTGTCGATCCGGGGACGGGGCTGACAGTGGCGACGTCGGAATCGGTGTTTGAGGGCTCGACGGCTTTGCCGACATCGGCGGACGATCCCGGAATTCAGGGATTTGTTTGGAATGACACGGATGGAGATGGCGTCTGGGATGTTGGCGAGGTAGGAATTCCCGGTTGGACCATGCAGTTGGTCGACCCGCAAGGGACTCCGATCGACCTGAGCCAGGTACTCGAGCCGGACGATTATGCGTTTCAGCAGACGGTGAATCAAGTATTAGACGGTGTTTCGGTCTCCGCAGTCGGTTGGGAGGTCTTGGACGGTGACGTGGTGGTGCTGTCGTCTCCCGTAACTTCGACGGGGCAACATGTCTTCGGTGTCGAGTTTTGGGATTCGCAGCAAGGGTGGGCCGCCGATTGGACCAACGAATGGACCAGTGCGGGCAGAATGCTGAGCATTGAATTTCAATCCCCCGTGACAGCTTTGAGTATTGATGCGGTCGCAGCCTCCACCGCCGGTTATGGGCAACTTGAAATCTACGATACATCGGGCAAACTGCTGGACCGTTACACGACGCGGTTGCTCGCCGGCTACGACGTGGAGACCATGATGCTACGTCGTTCGCAGCCGGACATTGCGAAGGTCATTGTTCGTGGGGCGATGAGCACGTCGGTTCGCTTGGACAACTTGCGAATCGGGCCCGACGCATTGGCCGTGACAGATTCACTCGGTGCGTACGCTCTCCCCAGTTTACCTCCGGGCGTCTATCATGTGATGGCTACGGCTCCAGGACGGTGGATGGTGACGCAACCGAGCTCCGCAGTGCGTGAGGTGACAGTCTTGCCGGACGGGCAGATGCAATGGGAGGCCGGTCTGGATCGCCCCAGTGATTTTGCGGGCCAGATCGACCCGAATACGCTTCCGTGGCAGAATCCCTGGAATCGTCTGGACGTTGATGACAGCGGTTCGGTTACGCCGCTTGATGCGCTGCTGATTATCAACGAATTGAATCGAGCGGGTGGTCCCCACGAGTTAGTGCCTCCGACGGACGGCCAGGTACCTCCACTGTTTCTGGACGTTGCGGGTGACGACTACGTGACTCCCCTGGATGCATTGCATGTGATCAATTATCTGAATCTGGTGGCCAGCTTGGGGGCTTCGTCGGCTTCAGTTGGTTCGGCTGGCGGGCAGGTGAGTGGTGCAAGCGAAGGTGAGCCGCAGTCCGGAAACTTGCCTCAGCAGCAGGCGGTCTTGGCCGGGGAATACCAATCATTCGACTCCTCGCCTTCAGGTCGTGGGCTTTCGGCACTCCAGCCACTGGTCACGTCCTGGATCGGCCTTCAGACGCCGGGTTGGACTAGCGGGCACGTTCGACGGAAACCGCTTTATCGTGTTGAAAATCGCCAACCGGTTGACATTCTTGATGCGGCGATCACGGGATTGGAGTTGGGGCGGGTGTTCGTTGGCGATGGCCGATTGCCGGTTGAGCCAACTGCTATACCACGTTCCACCTCGATCCGGCAGGATCTGCTTCCAGTGCCAGGTTTCGACAAAAGGGATACGGGGCCGGATCGCAGCGGAGACTTGGATCAAACGGCAAACGAGGCTCAATCGGTGCCCGGTCGGGTGTGGGACGAGGCGTTTTGGAACGAGGCTCTCGACGCGGCGCCGTTGGAGTCTATTTTGAACCAAATTGTTGACGGGAGCGGTGCTCGAACGGATAACGGATCGATAGACGAGAAAACGGACGGAAAAAAATCGGACCGTTTGGGAGACCCGGATACCTATCGAGCAGGATCAACTGGTATGATGTGAGTCTTCGGCTTTTCGGGAGTGACGAGCTTCGGTTTTCGCACGGGGAGAGGAAATGGCGAAGCGTGAAGCGGGGGCGAGGTGGAGACACAATCGCTGGACGACCAGCGATCGGGGGCGAGCTGTGCGCTTCGGTGCCCGACATCTGCAAATCGAGCGATTAGAGACTCGGTTGTTGCTTGCAGCTGATCCGCTTGGAACACCAGGCGAGGCTGGCGAAGGAGAGCCCCTTGCAACGCCGGCTGTCTTCCGCCTGCTTCCCACCGACTCGAGTGGGACTACCATCGAACAAATTGCCGTGGGCCAGATTTTCTACCTGAACATCACGGTTGAAGATGGACGGCAAGATGTGCAGTTGCCGGGTGTCTACTCGGCATATCTGGATGTCTTTTACGACCCAGACATTGTTTCGGTCCCGCCGTTAGAAACCAATCCATTCGGATTCGACATCGAATTTGGCAGCGAGTACACCAACGGGAAGTCCGGGAACACGTTGGTGCCCGGGTTGATTGACGAGGTTGGTGCGTTGCAGACTTCGTTTGCACCGGTTGGGTTCGGCCAACATTTGGTCGCGCGAATAGGGATGCTCGCCGGTAGTGTAGATCCTAGGGACGATCGGTTTGACACGGTTGTTGAAGACTCGCGGAATGTAAATCTCGATGTGCTGGCCAACGACTTCATCCAAACGGGCACTGTTCGATTTGACGGCGATCCGGCGGACCTCAAACCGAGCCACTCCGTGACCTTGTATGATCCCCCCATGGAGATGGCGGATGAGTCGCTCGGTTTTGTCGGTTCCGATCTGTTGGTCGGTTATTCCACGACCGGTTTGATCACAGCGGTCGGAACACCAAGTGCCGGAGGCACGGTGGCAGTCTCGACCGATGGGGGGCACTTGATTTACTCGCCAGCGAAAAATTTTTCCGGACAGGAGTTTTTTGAGTATACCGTGGTGGGTGGGGAGACGGCCGAGGTGGTTGTGGACGTAACGCCGGTAAACGATGGGCCGGTGGCGTTCAACGACGCGTATACGGTTGAGCGTGATCTGACACGCACGGTCATGGCGGCCGAAGGTGTCCTTGCCAATGACTACGATGTGGACGGCGGGCAACTGACGGCACGCCTGGTTGATCTGCCGAAGCATGGTTCGGTCCAGTTGGAATCCGATGGTAGTTTTCAATATGTTCCCGATGCAGATTATCGGGGAACGGATCAGTTTTCTTACATTGCCAGTGATGGTCAGGCGGAGTCCGCACCGGCGCTGGTGCAACTGGATGTCGGTTCTCCACTGGTTGCTATTCGGCTCGAGGTAACCGATTCGGATGGGAATTCTGTCTCAAATGCTGTAGACGGAGACTCGCTTCTACTGCGCGCGTGGGTCAGTTTGCTACGTTCCGATGCGGCATTCAGTCGCGGGATTGCGGCTGCGTATCTGGACGTGATTTATCAAGAAGAAATCGTCAAGCCGTTGCTTGACGCCTCACTGCCATTGGGATTTGAGATTCGGTTTGGGGACGGATTTCAGGATCCGGGTAGCGGCGATGTCAGCCATCCGGATCTGGTTGATGAAGTGGGTTCAGCCCGACTCGATCCGTTGCCGACTGGGGTGCGAGATCAGCTTCTGTTCGAAATGCCATTTGAAGTAGTCGATTTGCGGGCAGACGACGATGCATATGACGTCTCGGCAGGCAGCCGGACTAACGTTTTTGACGTGCTGACTAACGATCGGCAATTGGCGTGGCAGGTTACGTTCGAGGCCGATGCGGCTGATTTGTCGCCCGTCAGCGATGTTCTTTTGTACGATCGACCGGGCCCTGTGTCGGAAGTGGACATTGTTTATTCGAATGATTCCGTAACGGTCCGTAACCGGGGTGATCTTGCAATTGCAGGTGTCAGCCAGCCTGAACAAGGAGGAACCGTTCTGGTTTCCAGTGACGGGCAGCACGTGACGTACATGCCGATGGATGGATTTGAAGGTCGTGACGTGTTTCAGTACACCGTTTCCGATGGGCGCGGCCATACCGCTCAGGCTGAAGTGGTCGTGCAGGTAAAGCGAAGCTGGCAGAACCTTCGAAATCCGCTGGATGTCAACTCGGATTCGTTGGTCACACCACTTGATGCCCTGCTGATCATCAATGATTTGAATCTGAACCAATCGCATGCGGTTCCACAGCCGATTGACCGGCCTCCGTTCCTGGATGTCAATGGCGATTTGTGGGTCTCGCCACTCGACGCCCTGATGGTGATCAATTACTTGAACCAGCAGGCGAGTGGCGAAGGCGAGGCGATTGGCCGGCCGCGTGGTGCGAGTGATATTCCGAATGGCGTGTGGCCGGTTCAGCCGCTGGTTGGGGCTGAGGGCGAAGTCGGGGATCGGGAACAGCTTGATGGTTCGGATATTCGGAGGGCTGATCCCGTCTCGAGCAAACAGACCGAAATCGGATTTCCCGCGTCACGCTCGATATGGTCTGATTCTGTTGACGGTCTGTTTCGTCAAGGCCGTTGGCAGGATGCCGATGAGGCCATCGAGACCAGCTTGAATGAGGCGATGCGGTGGCTATTGGAACGGTCCGTGTGCGACGAGCCGAACCGATAGAGACGCGCGACGTGCCTTCTCATGCCCGTATTCAACAAGTGTCTCCGCCCGTTCGGCAGGGTGCGACCCTATTCTCGCCAAAGCCAGCTGCCTCGACCAGGCTTTGTGTCAAAACCCGGAGAAGCCGTGTTTCGGGGAGGGCGAAGCGCGTCCGGGACGGGGAAGCGCGTCCGGGAGGGCGAAGCTCCTGCTGAGCCTCTTGTTTTGTTGGCCAGAACGGCTCGGCAGGAGCCTCGCCCTCCCGTTTTGAGAAAAGCCTCGTATTGTGCCAACATTAGGAACTTGGGTTGAGGTGTTCTTTCCGTACGAAGATCCCTGCGGTTTTTTGCGGTATCGAAGTGACAACGATCTTTGAGTCAAACAGTCCAACTGGGGATTCGTGACTCCGAGCTGGCGACACGGAAGGCTCGATAGGTGTGCGAGCCTCGCTTTTGGAGTCGCGAAGAAAAGGCGATGAGCATCTTGGTATGCAACGGGGAAACCATGGGTGCAAAGGCCGTTGTCCAGGACGCTCATCGCCCGATGCGAGTACGAGCGCGCGGAAATATACAAAAATTCACTTTTTTTTGAGGTGTTCCCCCCCTATTTCGCGATTCTTCTGTTAGTGCGAGTTTGCCGTTGAAACCATAATCGCATTTTTTACAGGTAACCCCTCACGAAAAATTGAGATTCGTTGCGAGTGTCGGGTGCGGGTGCTAAAATGCCGTCGCGGTTGACGTCGGTTCTTTCGCTGTGTGGTGAAAACCGAGCCGGCAATTACGGGACGGCTTGATTCTCGGTAGGAAACCCATCGTATGTCGAACAGAGGTTCGGTGAGTCAGTTGATTGATCGAGTCAAGGCGGGCGAGTCGACTGCGATCGCAGCGTTGTGGAATCGCTATCACCAAGCTCTCCAACGCCAGGCTCGACAGCGTCTGGACGGGACCCCGCATCGCATGGTGGACGAAGACGACCTGACCTCGATCATCTTCCAGTCGTTTTTTCGACGAGCGGGTGCCGGACAGTTCCCCGATCTGACGAATCGGCGTGAGTTCTGGGCTTTGCTGATGACGATTACGGACCGGAAAGTTGTCAATAATTTCCGACGTATGATGACCGATAAGCGAGGGGGCGGCCGTGTTGCGAGCGACCCGGGATGGGCATCGCTTGCGGATGGTCCCGACGTTGGCGTGCTTGCCACGCTTGAGAGCATGGAGCCACCTCCCGAACTGGTTGCCGCTGCCGCGGAGCTATTGGCGCAGCTGGATGACGAGATGCGCCGGCTGGTCCTGCTTCGTCAGCAGGGACACACGTACCAGGAGATCGCGCAACGCGTGAATCGCTCAGTCGCAACCGTGGAACGGAGGCTCCGATTGCTCCGAGAAGAGTGTGAAGAGGAGCTGCTACGATGAGTCTTGTCGAACGCCAAGATTCCCTTTCCTTGCGGCAGAAGCAGCAGGTTGATCAGATCTGCCTCGCTTTTGAAGACAGCTGGCTGGCTGGCGAGCGGCCTCTTTTGGAACCATGGCTGGAGCGAGTTGATGCGGTGGTTTGGCCAATGCTGCTGAAAGAGCTGCTATTGCTCGAGTTCGAGTATCGTCGATCGGTCGGGGAAACGGTCGATCTGCAGCACTATTTGGACCGTTTTTCGGAAATGGAGCCGGTAGTCCGAGCGGCGTTTCAGATCGGAGCGGGGCGTGAAATACCGCTTCGTTTCCTGGCTGGACGCAAGATTGGACGGTATGAAGTCAAGAGACGAATTGGCACGGGAGCGTTCGCCGCCGTCTATCTGGCGTGGGATCCGCGTCTGCAACGTGACGTCGCCGTCAAAGTGCCGCACCGATGCCGCTCGATGGCCGCCGAGTCGCGCGCGAGAATGCTCGAGGAAGCACGTGCCGTTGCGCGATTGAAACACCCTGGTATTGTTGCCGTTTATGATGCCCAGCAGCTGGACGACGGAACCTTGTTTCTGGTCATGCAGTACATTGCCGGATCTCCACTCGAATATCGGTTGCAAAAAGGGCCTCTGCCACCAAAACAGGCCGCCCAGATCGCGGTGGATGTGGCAGAAGCGGTCGGAGCTGCACACAGGCGAGGTGTGGTCCATCGTGACCTGAAACCGAGTAACGTGCTGATTGACGATCTGGGCCGCGCGCATGTGGCTTACTTCGGATTGGCTCTGCTTGAAAGTGAACAGCATCTCAGGGCAGGTGAATATGCCGGTACGCTGGCATACATGGCGCCCGAGCAACTGCAAGGCAAGACCGAGCAGATGGATGGCCGAGCTGATATCTGGGCTATCGGAGTCGTCCTGTATGAAATGCTGGCTGGACAACTTCCCTTCCGACAGCGAAGACGAGAGCAGCTTGCCAAGGAAATGCTTGCTCGAGATCCAAAGCCGTTACGCCAAATCGATCCAGCCATTCCGCACAGGTTGCAACAGGTCTGCTCGCGATGCATGCAGATACGGCCTGCCGATCGGTACGGCGCAACGGTCGATGTTGTTAAAGAGCTTCGTCAATGGGAATCTGGTACTTCGCGACGGCGGATCGGCGTCGCGTTGGCTGGTTGGAGCCTGCTTGCCGTGCTGCTTGTCGTTGCCTCGTTCGTGCCACGGGCTCCCGGATCACGCGCGCCTGGCACGCTTGGACCGTTGACCGGGACAGTCGATCTGCTGGTTTGGAGTTCCCGTGATCCCGACCGCCAAGCCGAACTTCTCGGTTCGGGAAATGCCCGGCCCGTGCAACCAGGTGATCACATGCGGATTCAAGCCAGGTTGAATCGCTCGGCCTTTATTTACTTGCTGTGGATCGATTCCCGGGGCGAGGTTCTGCCGATCTTTCCGTGGCGAGCCGGCAGATGGAACGACATTCCGGCCGAGCAACACATGCGAATGACACTTGCACTGCCGGAAGCACAAAACGAAGCGTGGACAATGGACGAGGGGGGCGCCGGTATGGAAACCCTGCTGTTGCTGGCCCGTGTTACTCCCCTGCCCCACAATGTTGATCTCCATAACTTGCTTCGTGACGTGCCGGCCGACCGCGTTCCGTTGCGGGAACAGATTGTCTGGTCCGAGGATGGTAGATGCAAAATGCACCAGCGAAACCGTACCCGAAAACCGATCTTGAATCGCCAGGATGTGCTCGATGATCCGCTGCTGAACCTCCATTGGCAACTTGCCAACGCTTTGCGTCCCTATTTTGATTGCGTGCACGCGGTTAGCTTTCCAGTTAACGGTCGTTGACGGAGGCTCCGAAACATCGACCTGATCCGCGGCAAAAGATTCCGGCGACTTCTGGATGTAGGCCGTGGTCGTGACGCCACGTTGCTTGTGCCAAGCGGCGCGATGTCGGTATTCGGCTTGCGGCAGGTTTCAGGGGGGAGTTAGCCATGATCCGATGTTTTGCCCTGAACGCTTTCCTGATGGCGGCCCTCGTCGTCGCCCGGTCTCCGATTCGTGCTGCCAACAAGCTTCCATCCTTACCCGGTCACCAAGCCACGGCCCCGTCCAAACCAATCCCGTCCAAACCAATCC
>JAJSAJ010000987.1 GCA_024274855.1 Planctomycetota bacterium
AAAGTCGGCCCAGTGGTGACCATCCAGATAGACGCCGAAGATCACTAGCACGCCTTTGCTGTACATCGTCGCCAGTTTGGCTTCCTGCCGCGTCCAATTGATTCGGCCGTGCCCTTCGCCTCCGCATCCGGTCAGATCGATCGGTTGTTGCCAGCGCAACTGGCCTGTTCTCGCGTCGACAGCGACGATTCGACCGACGTGTTTACCGATTTGGAGCGTTTTGACTTTGGCTTGCTCGGTCTTCGACAGCGATGCGATCCACTTCCGCCGCTGCTCGACAGCCTGTTGACGTTGCTCGGCGGTGACATCGGGCGAAACGAAGAACACCAGGCCGTCGCCGATGGAGATCGAGTTTTGCGGAAATGGTTTGCCTCGGTAAATCCAGAGCTGTTTCCCGGTCTCGATATCGTATGCGAACAGTCGCCCCGCCTGTGACAACGCGTCGTCCCATGGCCGATCCTGGAATGTGGAACCGCGTCGCCTGGCTCCTTCCAGGCTCGACGCGTCGGCCACTCGGCTACCATAGAGCACATTGCCGACAGACGCCACGTAACCCCAGATATGATGTTTGCTGTTTTCATCAGCCGGCAGCGCGTAGATTTTCGTTGTCTTACCTGTCTCGGGATTGAGTCGCAGGCATTGCGGACCGACGGCGACAAAAAGCCCCTGTCGGCTGACGGCCATGTTTCCGGCGTTGTGCGACACGTTGTCACGTCCCACACCGGGGATAACACGTCGCCACAGTTTCAGCCCGTTATACGCGTCATAAGCCTCAATGGAATCTTCGCCGGGCACGAACAGTCGCCCGTCAAGCGAGAGCGGAGCGGCCGCCCGCAAGTGCCGTTCGAGTGAATCCTTGGGACCAGGTTCGCCGAACCATAACACGCCAAGTGGACAGCGCACCCGCCGATCGTCGCTGCACGCGACGTTGCCGGGATCGGCATACTGGTGTGTCCAGTTGCCTGCCCCAGGCAGTGATCCTCGCGTGAGCGTGATCCACTGACCGTTTGTGCTGGTTGTGATGCGAGCCCCAACGAGTTTCACACGATTGAGCCAGCGGCGCAGGTGCTCCGCGTCCAATGTGCTCGCGCCGGCGGAAAGTTCGGCCGGCTGTCCGAAGACGGCTTTGCCACCGACCGGCTTGAGCATGCGGAACAGCCTGTCTGGGGTCGCGGGCAGCTCGCCACGGACCATGGCTGATTCGGACACGATCAGATTCGCGAAGTAGTCGGCGTAGGGGATCTTATCGATCGGCCAGCACTCGACACAAACACGCTCGCCATAGACACCAGCTTGGTCCAACGCTTTTCGGACGCGAGCGACTGTTTCCGTATCGGGGTCGACGACATAGATCATCAAGTCGGTACGTTTGGCCAGTTCCAGGGCAAGTTGGCCTGTCTCACAGCCGGCGATCAGGCAGTAGCCTCGCTTGATCCGTGTCTGCTTGACGATCGATTCAGCCGCCTGCCGCAACATCGCGTTCAGCGGCGAGTTCGCAAACGGATCCTCGACCACCGGCTGTGTGACCAAGCCGTGCTTTTTTGATCCCTGAGCCGCAAAGCAGTAGATCATCCCACGATCCGTACTGACCAACAGCTTGCCGTTCGCGACGGCCAGTCCCTTGGCCTGGCCAGTAACGTCAGCGCCCCACAGTTGCTTGCCGGAAGACGTTTCGACGGCGACGACGCGACCGTCACCCCCAGCAAGCAGAACATTGCCTGCAAGAATGAGTGATTGGTTGCACAGGCAGGCTGTTGTCCATTTCACCTTGCGGGTTTTGCGATCCAGACCCGAAAGGTGCGTGCCGGAGGCGACGTATATTGTCTTTGCCGTCACCACCAGTTTCCGGGCCTTCAAGACGGCGAACGTGTCGTGAGTTCTTGCGTCGAACCCGGCAATGCTCTTAGTTCCGGTATAAACATCGTCACCCGCCAGCAGCGCGTACGTGCCTCCCACGTGAGGGCCGAAGTTCGTTTCGTAAATCAGTTTGCCGCTCTGGCGATCAAATGCGGCCGGAGAAACACGACCCATTGGAGCGTAAAGAGTCGTCCTGGAAGCCAGCAGGTAGCCCTGAGGCGAAACGCGACTTTGCGGCTTCTCTCCATACGAATCGTTGCGCCATAGCTCGCGCCCCTCGTCCGCGGCAACGGCAAACAGGAAGACTCCCTCGGCCGGAAAGATTCCCGAACCGAAGAAGGCGACACCGTCGTCAACCACCACTCCCGTCCGTACCGGCCAAAGCGAGATCATCTTTCCATGCCCAAGCACTCGCCGATCTTCCGGTGCCGCATGGAACTTCCACACCAGCGAACCGTCATCGACATCCTGGCAATACACATAACCGTCGTCAGAACCGACGAACAGGCGGCGGCCGACAATGGTCGGAGCCAGTCGAATCGGCCCGCCGGTGATCGACGTCCAACGGATTCGTCCCGTTTGTGCATCCAGACAATAGACTTTGTTGTCAGCCGAGGAACCAAAGAACACAGAACGGCCGTTCGCGACCGGCTGAAAAACATCATCAAAATGGACGCGTCGCCCTTCCGGAATCCCCTCGTTATTGACGGCTCTGGGGTTCGGATCACCCCAAGCCGGTTGTGGGCGGTACGTCGACTTGAAGACCCAACTCTTCACTAGTGGCAGCGCAATTCGCTCGAGTGTGATGCCGCTGCGAGCCATATCATGCCGATATGTGGGCCAGTCTTCAGCAACTGCGGTCGCAGTGGTCACGAGCGCGACGCCGACGACCAGCATCTTGGCAACGAACAGAATACGATGCGAGCGAATTGGGCTGAGTATCACCGATATCTACCCTTGTGTTAATGACAGGCAACAAAGACCAATAAACTGCCAAGAAACGCATGCATTCTGAAACGCGGACATTCGGACCGCCCGTGCGCTTCGCACCAGCACACGATACATCGTTGCCGTTCAGATATTCGCGGCCAGGAGCAATGCGGCAGTCGGTGCAATCGCTTTCATTTCGTTAACCCCAATTCCTGCTGGCAGCCAAGGTTTTCTCGTCTATCATCGTAGCGAGTACCTGTCATTGAACTACCATTCTGCCAAGAATCATAGCACATTGAAAGGATGAATGTTGGCGAAGATGGACCTCCACCGGCACAAAACGGTGTGGGGAGCACGCTCGCCCGACAAGAACGCGCTGTGTGCGCATAGCACGAGACAATGCATTCATGGATGACATGGATATGTCATGTGGCAATGCTACGCGGCCCACTTGCGTTTAGTTGCGGCTGCGAGGCATTGAGGCGATTCGTTCTTGAGAATGAGTTTTCCGAGAGATCGACGAAGTTGAGCGGTGGGCCAATCCGATGCCATTTTAGCGATTCGATATCCGATGCCAAGCAATCGTTGAAATAGGTGCCAAGCCCGGTATTCTGAGATTCATAGAAGTCCGCGCCTATTTCCAAGTCACGTTCGGCCTCGGGCAACAGCCGAAGTTTCATTGGAGACGTTCCCGCAGCCGCTTTTTCGCATCATCCCATTCAATGAACGCAGTTCTTCCCTCGCGTACGGCGGCGCGTCGACGGTCCAGAATGTCGCCATGCCAATCCGGCGACGCGACATCCGTTGGACGTCGAGACAACTCATCCCAAAGACGTTCCATTAGTACAATCTTTTCAGCGACCGAAAGGTTCTCAATGGCTATTGTTGTTGGTGTATTCATGGACCCAATTGTACTCCAATGATTGCCGGCAATCAGACACGCCACCGAATCCGCGAACGGCCAGCGACTTGGATTTCAGATTCCGCGCCCAACCGCCGCTCCGGTTGAGCGATTTGGTCTACGATATTCACGTGTCGGCATATTCGGGGAATCGATGTACGGCGATGCGAATGACTCGCATCAGGTCCCGACCCTGACCAGACGTCAATAAAGTCCAAATGGGAAAACTGTATTCTACGGGTGCGTGTTGTGGCTCTGCATGCGGCCATGGGTATTCTGAATTTGGACCATCGTTGGCAAGATCTGGCGTGAGGCGTTCCAAGTCATAGGCGATAGGCTGGACGGCACGAATCCAATTCTGAAAGTCAGTGAACCTGTTGAACGAGAACAGGTTCGCAATTCGTTCACGGTCCTTTTGTCGAATATGGCCCAAGAATCGCAGGAATTGCACGAACCCAGCATGACTTCTGGGCGGGGGAATTCCAGATCGCCAAAAATAAGCCTTCGCAAGTTTTTCCGTGATCATTTGCAGATAGTGGAGGGAATGACATTGTGCACTCCCCTGCCCACGGAGCAAAACAAAGGCATAGTGGTCGGATTTCGCCTGTTTCCACCAGAGCTCTTGTTGACTATTCATTCGTGAAGTGGATTGCGTTCTCGAGAGACCAGTTGCCGGGAAGTTGCAGTTCTGCTGTCCGGATTCGCTCCCATTGTTGCGGAGTGACATCCAGGACAAACAATTTGTGGGCAGTTTCCATTCCGGTGTCGACGCCGAAATCAATCGGCTCAAGGGCGCTGTCATTTCGGTCGCCGATGAGGTTGTTGACTTCGATCAAGCGTATTTCCCGTTCACTCGCGTTCGCTGGCAAGTAGTGCACGGCGACAATGCCGGGATCGGTTTTCAGGTGCTCTCTGGCGTACCAACTGGCCATTGAATCTCGATTGAACTGTATTGCTGGCATCGTGTATTCTCCAGATGTCAGAAGTGTGTGTTTCCTTCTCGCAGAACGTTTGCGATAACGGGGCGGTGAGTGGACTCTTCATTTACGACACGCCTATTACCGCTCCGGTTCATCGCTTTCTTCTGTCGTATCATACTGTACCTGGCCCGGAAGAGCATGGCCCGGAAGAGCAAGAAAACACGAAGAAATCATGTCGGACTTGACATATGCCAAATGTGACATATAGTTACTTAGATGAATGGAGACAAACCACTTGTTTGGCTGCACGGTGAAGTCAAAACGCCGCCGTTTTCGTTGGAAGCTCGAATTGAAGCTGGCCTGCTGCTGCGACGCCTCCAAGACGGTGAACGTATTGGGTTACCACATAGCCGTCCGATGCCGTCAATTGGACGGCGGTGCCATGAATTGCGCATCATCGATGAAGATGTGACGTGGAGAGTCATTTACCGAACGTATGCAGACGCAATCGTAATCGGTGAAGTGTTCGCGAAGAAAACCAACACAACACCAAAGAAAGTGATCGACGCATGTAAGCGGCGATTTAAGAAGTACGACGAGGATATCGAATGAAAGTATCAAAACAAAAAAGACTGGAAGCTGCTGGCTGGAAGGTCGGTTCTGCGTCTGAGTTTCTCGAACTCAGTGATGCCGAGGCGATGCTCGTTAATATGAAGTTGGCTCTCGCCAAGAAAATAAGGGAACTGCGGCAGAGCAAGAAGATTACGCAGAACGATTTGGCCAAACTGATCGGATCTAGTCAATCACGTGTGGCAAAACTGGAGACAGCCGATCGTTCGGTATCGTTGGAACTTCTCGTCAGGTCACTCGCAACGCTGGGCGCATCACGCGCTCAGATTGGCAAAATCGTAGGTGCCAGAGGTACTACCCGAAAGAAACCGACGAGCAAGAAGCAGC
>JAJSAJ010000988.1 GCA_024274855.1 Planctomycetota bacterium
CAGGACGAGTATTTCGTCAAGTGCATTCAGGACGGCACCGCACCGGATATCACGCCGCAAGATGGCCGTAAGGCAATGGAAATCGCCCTGGCAATCGCCAAGGCGTGCTGAGTCGAATTGGCAACACTATCCGATCCGGAACCGCGGGTGGTCTGGCTCCGGCTGACCGCCCCGTTCCATGATCACTTGGCTTAATGCCGTATCGACCATCGCAACGGCGGGAAAGACGTAGGGTGCGTCTTCGATGGGTCCGTACAGGAGAAAGTCGGCCCCCATGGCGGCCGACGCGGCACAGACCGACGCGATGCACGGCTTCTCCGCCTGGGCACCCATTTTCGCTTTCAGACCTTTCCAGACCGCAACGGCGTTGTGAACGCCGCCGCCAACCGGCAACCCGAATTCATTCTTGATGTCGACCATCGCGCTGCAGGCCTGACCCAGTGTGGCCAAGTCCAAGACGCACGTATCGACGATCAGATTCTCCAGGCCCGTTTGCTCGATGCGAGGCAACAACTCGCGGACGGATTGGACGCGGCCCTTGGCCGTGAAGTCGAGCAGATAGTACGTGAGCAGTACGGCACTCTTGACCCCCGCGTCTTGAATGGCCGTCAGCTCGGCGTCCGTGACCTCGGGTTGGATTGAGTTATAGACGACCCGATCGGCCAATCCAGCTTGCTTGACATAGTCCAGTCCGGCGATGCGCACGTCGGCTGTCGTTCCATCGATCAGCAGCGGCATATCGGTGACGCTGGCTACGAATTCCAGATGTTTCTGAAGTGCCTCCGGTGTGGCACCGACGACGTCCAGCATGCAGGGGTTCCCTGTCCGTGCGGAATAGTCTTCCTGCAGTCGGATTCGCTTTTCCGCCTCATCCGCATCAAATGTCCCTTTGTCACTATCGATGGAAATATCGTGTTTGTGGTAGAAAATCGTGCCAATCAAGACGGTCGGGCGAACTCCAGGCTGGCCCCCTACACGGATATTTCCAATGGGAAATGTTGTTTGTTCCCTGGTGAATTCCAGCAGCCCACACGCGGATGGAATCTTGTCTTCTGATGTCATGATGGTCTTCCTAACGTGGCCTACGGCCACAATCAAAGTAGGGTATCAAGCTGGCGCGAATAATGTTCGCAATCGGTGAGCACACGGGCGCGAGCGCCGGCCCACCAGAGTCCGATTCCAATCGTCAAACATGCGTGCTCGGTGCGAGGATATCGCAAACGAAGACACTGTGGTGAGCTTTGCCCGCAACCAAAGTAGACGTTTCGACCGTCCAACATGGGCGTACAGCCAACCCCCAACCGCGTTTTCAGGAAATGCGAACAGGGCGGCAGCAGCGCGAACCAACCACACGGAGACAATGTACCAAATTAGTTCGGGTCGGGTGAAGAGGGCCTCGAGCCCGGGTTTCGCGGTGTCCGATGGACGCCCACGTCCGTCGATGAGCGGCATTGGATCTCGCCATCATCCAATCCGCCCGAATACGCGAGCCAAACCACACGGCACTTGCTCAACACCGCCACAAGGAATCAAGCAACTTGGACACCAGCACACGATCTATCTCCCATGCATAACCAATAACCGGTCGCATACGCGCCTCACTATGTGTCTCCTAGGGCCCGAGTCCTTCCCGCTTCAACGACGGACGTGGGCGTCCATCGTACAAGGC
>JAJSAJ010000989.1 GCA_024274855.1 Planctomycetota bacterium
GCCCATCGGGGTCCTTCGACAAGCGTTCTCATCCACTTACCTCACGAGACTTGCTCACCCATGTGACAAGCCCACGGGGGTCCCCTCGACAAGCATTCTCCTTCAGTTAACTAACAAATACATGTTTTTCATTGCTCACATGGCCACTCACCGGACGTATGTGGGTGTTGGTGTTTGCGCAGGCGGATAGGCCATCGCGGGCGGCGGCCATCTGCTGGAGACTTCAGCCTGGGGGCCCTGCGGGTTGCCGGGCGGCTGAAGGCCGTTGGGCCAGCCGGTGGGCACATTCAGCGGCAGCGGAGACGCTCGGCCACCAGAAGACGTGCCGCCAGCGGCCGGCGGAGCCGGTCGTCGAATCTCCTGCAGACGCCGGTTATCAGGCTCCGCGGGCTGAGGCAGCGGCCGGGCCGGAGCGTTTTCCGGCGACAGAACGCTGCTTCCAACACCTTCGCCTCGCGGGTCCGAGTCCGGATAGATTGTCTCCATCTGGTCGATTCCCTCGACAGGCAAATCGACGCTTGGTTGCAAGCTCATCCCGATATCGCCCTGGATGTCATAGACGTCGGCCGCACACCAGCTCATGCGAGCAAACTCGGCATGCTTCAAGCGAGCACCGTCTTCCGGTTTTCGGATGACGTGAGGCGTCAGAATAATCAGCAACTCGGATCGACGTTCGACATGGGACGTGTACTTGAACAGAGACCCCAGCACGGGCAACTCGGCCAAGTACGGGACGCGACGATCGAGCGCTTCCTTATGCGAGTCGATCATGCCGCCCAGAATCACGGTTTCACCATCCGCCGCACTGACTGTTGCCTGGGCCGTAATCGTATCGACTCGAGGTGATCGGATGACGGTTCCGTCGATCGAGACGGAAACGGGGATCCCTTCCTCTTCCGGACCAATCTTTGATTTCTCGGCATCGATCTCCATGACCACGTTTCCATCGGGACTGATGCGTGGCGTCACGCCGAGGATCAAGCCGACGTTTTCGAGCGTCACGGAGTTTGATTGGCCATTCGTGTTGACGGTCGACCCGACGATCCGGGGCACACGCTGGCCTACCTGGATGAAAGCGGGCTGGTTATCAAGTGTTCGAATCAGAGGCCGGCTGAGCACGCGTATACGTCTCGCCTCTTCCAACGCCCGGATCAAAATACTGACATTGCGGCTACTGGCCGAGAGGACCAGGCCACCATAGCCCAACTCGTTGTCGGTGCGACCCAGTTCGAAGTTCGAGAGCGCCTGACCGGCAACTCGGGAAGCGGTATTCACCGAAGACGTCGAGCCACTGTTGCCGAGCGGGTTGTTGTTGAAGTCGAAGCCCGGCGTATTACTCGCCGCCTGGATGATCTCTTGGGTCGAAGTCAGGATCCCATTCGGATCAGATATCTGGCCGGTCTGGGTCGTCGTCACCAGATCACCGAGCAGGCTGCGGTCGAACAGCAGGCTGTCTTGCAATCCAAGCTCAAATCCCAATTGGTCCGCATCGGTCAACCGGACCTCGGCGATCAAGACCTGGATAACAACCTGCGGCGGCGGCTCGTCCAACCGTTCGATCAGCTGGGTGATCTCGTCGAAGTACCGCGGCGTGGCACTGACAATCAGCCGGTTGCCAACCGGCTCCGGCACGACAATCACTTCGCGTTCCAGGTCCTGACACGGATTTGCCTGGCCCGGTTCGGCGATCAGCAGCTGGCGGCGGCTTCGCAAAAACTCGTTAACCGCAGTCGCCACATCGATGGCTGGAGAATTCTTCAGCAGGTAGACGGCATTGCGCCGGTTCATCGATTCACTCTCGTCCAAACGGGCAAGAAGCGCTTCGACAATTCGCAAGTCACCTTCCGAACCAATTGCGATAATGCTGTTGCTACGCACTTCGACCGAGAATCGAAGCGGGGCGAGCGAGTCATCTTGCATCGTCACCGGCAGCTGAGGCCCGATCGCCTGTCCGATCTGGTTTGGCATCAGCGACCGCAGCACGGTTGCCAGACTGTACGCGTCACCGTTAACGATCCGAAAGACTTTGATTTGAGCCTGGTCACCAGCTTGGTCGAGCTGGTCGATAAAGGCGCCGATCAACTCCATCGCCTCGGGCGGCCCGGTCACAATCAGCGTGTTGACTCGTGGGTTGGGCGTCACCCGAATGTCGTTTAGCATGCCGGACCGGAGGATCTCTCGGCCATGCTCATCAACCGTCATCAGCTCCATCACGGCCGATCGGCCGGCTTGCCCGCTGCTCGCAGCCGCCAGAGCTTCCTGCAACGTCGTGGCGATGTCGACCGCCAGTGCGTTGCGGATGTGGAATATTTGTGCTCGGTTGACCGCACCACTCTTGACGACGTCCAGCTGGTCCACCAATCGGCGAACTTCTTCCATGTCGCGCGGCGCGGCGTATGCAATCAGACTGTTCGTCCTCACATCGACCTCGACCTGGACTTTCGGCCCCAGACCCGTTCGCGAAGCGAAGAAGCCGGTAATCGTCCGTTGAACGTCCGCCGCCGATGCGTTGCGGAGTGAAAAGACCGAAAACTGAGATTCCGGAGCCACCGGCCGATCAAGTCGAGCAATCAGCTCTTTGATCGAATCGACCGCTTCTCCCCAACCGATCAGCAGCAGTGCGTTCGGCTTGGTCAAAGGCGTGATGCTGACCCGGCCCTGTCGTGCGGCAATCAGGTCCTGCTGTACCTGGTCGACAATCTGCTTGATCGATTCGCCCTGAGTATGTTTGAGTTGGTAGATGAATATCTTCGGCTTGGTCTCCGCACTGATTCGTTCCAGTTCGCGAATAATTTCGGTCAACTGCCGAACGTCCTGGTCCCGACCTCGCATGATAATCACGTCCAGATCAGGCAATGTCTGGATGTCCAGATCCTGCAGACCGGTGATGCTGGGCACGGTTCTGTCGTCTGAACTCGCTTCGTCACCGGCAACGGCCTGACCGTCCTGAGTCTGAAACATATAGTTGATCAGACGAACCGCACCGCGATGCGGATCGTGACGCGACTGGTCGTTAAGCCCCGGCCTCGGGGGCCGACCCGATCGCTCGGACTTCGACTGCGGCGAAATCGGAGCGACTTTGTTCCGTGACTCGCCACCACGGAATGCGTTGACTGTTTGGCCTAGCTGAGCGGGATCGGTTCGTTGAACGGCCACCGCCTCGGTCCTCAAACCGCGAACTCCCGAGCGATCCAATGCTGTGATCAGCTGGGTGAACTGGGCCACCACCGCTTCGGGACCCCGTGCCAACACGGTGTTTCTTTCCGGATCGAACTGGAATTCCAACGGCGGTCGATTCGCAAGAACTAATCTGTACGCGACACGATTTCCCTGACCAACTCGCTGCAAACGCCCCGAAAAAAGCGCCAGAATTCGCTGTTCCAGATCCATGGCCTGGCCAGATCGAATAGGAATCACGCGATCGCCCCGAGCCACCAACGCCTCGCGATCGACTGCCGGTCCGGGCAACCCATCCGAACGACCTGCCGACCCACCAACCGCCTGCGGCAAACGACGCAATGCCACATCAGACTGATGCGACCCTTGCGAACCACCAGATTGATTCGCACCTTCGGACTCCGAGTCTTCTTGCGTCCCTCCGAAACGAGCGCGAATCCGGTCGTGAGCCTCGGGCCGAGCTAAAACAAGCAACTGGCCCGTCCCTGGAACGGCCGTGACCTTGATCTGCCCCCGACCGCCATCCATCTCCCGAATTATGCCGACCCGAACGCTCACTTGGCTCGGATCGCACCGGTACGAGCGGACCACCGGCGCCGATTGGGCAACCGGATGCGGCTTCGTTGTCTCGCGATCGACCGACTGCAACAAGCTGCGCGCAATCCGCTGGATACTCTCCGGGCCACGAAGCAATAGACTGTTCGTCTTGGTATCCGGCACCAAGTGGACCGAGGGATCTTCCGGCAACAGATCAGCCAACAGTGGCTGGATCTCCGCCACCGACTTGTATCTGCAGTGATAGACAACATATTCGCTCCGGCTCGCTGGCTGACCCAACGCGAAAGTTGGACCGGTGCCAAGCGAAAATGCGCCGAACAATATGCAAAGCAGTCTGAACCTGATAACCCTGACCACGTTCGTGTGCTCCGTAGGTCGTCGATGTAAAGTGTGGCCAAACAGCACACGGCGGGAACGCGCGCTACAACAAGCGGCGGGACAGTATCGAATTGATCGGTGAACGTCAATGCGAAAACAACGCAGACCACCCACAAGAGGCGTTTGCGTAAACAGCAAACGACCAGATGGGCGAATAAATGAGACCGAAATGGAAAGAATGGCAAGATGGGGAACGTGCCCCGCCAAAAAAGACCACGGATAAGAAGGGGAAGAACGCTAGATCCGTAGCCCCCGCGCGCCCAGACCCCCACGCGGCTTGTCCCGTGGGTGAATCAGGCTCGTCAGCTAGCTCGCACCCCCGCGCGCCCAGACCCCCACGCGGCTTGTCCCGTGGGTGAATCAGGCTCGTCAGCTAGCTCGCACCCCCGCGCGCCCAGACCCCCACGTGGCTTGTCCCGTGGGTGAATCAGGCTCGTCGGCTAGATCCGTAGCCCCGCGCGCCCAGCCCCCCACGCGGCTTGTCCCGTGGGTGAATCAGGCTCGTCGGCTAGCTCGCACCCCCGCGCGCCCAGACCCCCACGGCGATACTCGGCCTTAGCCGGCATCACGGACCAGAACGGCATCGGCGAGCGTCTGTCCAATTGTCAAGCGAAACCGCTGCCCATCGACC
>JAJSAJ010000990.1 GCA_024274855.1 Planctomycetota bacterium
CGAATGGACGAGGTCCCGGTCGAGTTGGTTGCGCCGTATGCGGCGGAGGATGCCGACATCCCGTTGCGTCTTGCGGATGATTTGGATGCCTTGTTGCGTGGTGAGGACGTTGAGTCGCTGTTTCGAACGCTGGAAATGCCGTTGATCGAAGTGCTTGCCGAGATGGAATTCAACGGTATTAGCGTGAATATCCAGCACTTGAAGGGCTTGAGCGATCAATACGGTCAGGAGATATTGCGTTTGCAGTCGGAAATCCACGAGATGGCTGGCCGAGTATTCAACATCGAATCTCACAAGCAGCTGGGGAAAATCTTGTTCGAGGAACGTGGCCTTCCGGTACTCAAACGAACCAAGACTGGGCCGAGCACGGACGCGAGCGTCTTGAACGAGTTGGCCGAGCGGGATCCGCTGCCGGCCAAGATCATCGAGTATCGTTCGGTGGCCAAGTTGAAGAGTACGTACGTGGACGCTTTGCCGGAACTGGTCGATCCGGTTACCGGTCGAGTCCACACGTCGTTCAAGCAGGACGTGGCGGCCACCGGCCGGCTTAGTTCCACGGACCCGAACCTGCAGAACATCCCGGTCCGCACGGCTGCGGGTCGCGAGATTCGCAGGGCGTTTATCGCAGCGAGCCCCGAGTGGCGGCTTGTTTGCGCCGATTACTCGCAAATCGAGCTGCGCGTGCTTGCTCATTTCTCCAGTGACACGGCACTGCGGAGCGCGTTCGAGCAAGATCGAGACATTCACGCGCAGGTTGCAAGCCAAGTTTGGTCTGTTACGCTGGAAGACGTGACCAGTTCGCTCCGCCGTCGTGCCAAAGCGATTAATTTCGGCATTATATACGGACAAACGGCGTTTGGATTGGCCAAGTCGCTTGGAATGCCCCAATCCGAGGCGGCTGAGTTTATCGAGGCTTATTTTCAACAATATCCGGGGGTTCAGCGTTTCATTGAGGAGATTCTGGATCAATGTGCGAGGAAGGGGTACGTCACCACGGTGCTGGGGCGCCGCCGTGCCGTGCAGGGGATCCGCGAAGCGTCCGCGCGTGAACGATCGAAACAACGAAATCTGCCCGAGCGGATTGCGATCAACACGGTGATTCAAGGTTCGGCCGCTGATTTGATCAAGCTGGCGATGATTTGTGTTCACCGACGCCTTGCCCGCGAAGCGTTCGAATCAAAACTGTTGCTGCAGATTCACGATGAATTGATGTTCGAGGTACCGGTGGCCGAACAAGACCGATTGATCGACGTGGTGCGTCAAGAGATGACGGAGGTTGGGAATTTGAGTACGCCGCTGAAAGTCGACATCAAGGCCGGGCCTAACTGGGCGGATTGCGAACCGATAGTCCTTTAGGTAGCCGTTCACACCGCTGGAGCCTGACGCAATTTTCGGCGGAAAACGCGTTCATTTACTCGTACCTGTGTTGTCGTCGAAAATGGGTCTGACCCCTTGGAAGCGAACCGGCGGCCTACATTCCGTGAACAGTTACTCCTTATAGTAACCACCGTTGACCAGATCCGAACGGTGGTGAGCCTCCGAGGTTACGATGATCGTCATTGGCATCACGGGAATGATCGCTGCGGGAAAAACAACGGTCACCAGTCTGCTCGCAAAACGGGGCGCCGAGGTCATCAATGCCGATCTGTTGGGTCACGAGGTTTTGGACGAGCCTGAGGTACAGAGGGCGTTGCGGGCCCGGTGGGGCGACTTGGTATTCGACGAGCGCGGGCACGTAGACCGTCCGGCGATCGCGCGGCATGTTTTTGCCCCGGCGCCAGACGGATCTCGCGACCGGCAATGGCTGGAACGGCTGACGCACGAGCGGATTGCGCGACGAATGCTGGGGAAGCTCGAACAGCTTGCGTCGCGCCGGAACGCGCCGCCGGTTACCGTCATCGACGCGCCGTTGCTCCGCGAGGCCGGTTGGGATCGTTATTGCGATTTGGTGGTGGTCGTTCATGCCTCGCCCGAGGTCCGGTGGCAACGTGTCCGAGCCCGAGGCTGGACGCGCGATCAGCTGGCAGCACGTCAGGCGGCTCAGCTTCCGGCTGATGTCAAGCGGCAGGCAAATGACATCGTCATTGATAATTCCGGTGACCTCGACGCGACCGATCGGCAGGTCGACCAACTGTGGCTCAAGCTGCAGGGGGGCGAGAATCCGGGATTCTTGCCGAAGCACCCTTCACGTAACGGCCCAAAACGCGATAATGAATAGA
>JAJSAJ010000991.1 GCA_024274855.1 Planctomycetota bacterium
GATTCTGGTTGTGATGCTGGGATTGGCCGTGCCTTCTTTGGCGAAAGAGCCGGCGTTTCGCGAGCTGTTTTCCAAAATCCATCCTAAATCGCCGCGGGATGCGATCGCCAGTTTTCAGGTTCATCCGGATTTTGCTATCGAGCTGGTTTGCTGTGAGCCGATGGTGTCCGATCCCATAGCCATCGACTGGGGCCCCGATGGCAAGCTGTGGGTGGTCGAGATGGGGGGCTATCCTCAGGCCGGCGCCAAGCCCAACGGATCGGGCGGACGGATTCGAGTCTTGGAGGACACCGACAGTGACGGGCGCTTTGATCGATCTCGAGTGTTTCTCAATGGGCTCAGTTACCCGACAGGTGTGATGGCGTGGCGCAAGGGGATCCTGGTCACATGCGCACCCGATATATTCTATGCGGAAGATACTGACGGTGACGGCCGTGCCGATCGACGCGTCGTGTTGTTCACGGGCTTTGTCGAGGGTAATCCCCAGCATCGTGTCAACGGTTTGCGCTGGGGACTGGACAATTGGATCTATGGCGCCAATGGTGACAATGGCGGAGTGATCCGATCGGTCAAGACAGGGATTTCGGTCGACATACACGGTCGGGATTTTCGGATTCGGCCCGATACGGGACAGATCGAAACGGCGACCGGCATGGCCCAATTCGGACGCTGTCGGGATGATTGGGGGAATTGGTTCGGCGGCAGGAATCTGCAGCCGATCTGGCATTGTGTCCTGGCCGACCATTACTTGCGGCGCAATCCTTATTTGACGCCGCCTGATCCGTGTGTCGATCTGATGGACCCGCCAACGTGTCCGCCCGTTTTTCCAATCAGTCGGAAGATGCCCCGCTTCAATGAGCTTTGGACGTTGAACCGGTTCACGGCCGCTTCGGGGCCGACGATCTACCGAGACAATCTGTTCGGACTGCGGTTTTCTCGAAGTTGCTTCATCTGTGAACCGGCGTACAACCTTGTATTTCACGGGAACTTGCAACGGGCCGGTCTGACATTTCGTTGTCGTCGGCCGACTGACGAACGCGAGTCTGAGTTTCTGGCCTCGCGGGATGTCTGGTTCCGGCCGACTCAAGTTCGTACGGGTCCTGATGGCGCACTTTGGATCGTCGACATGTATCGGCTGGTTATTGAGCATCCGGACTATATTCCAAAGAGGTGGCATAAGCAGCTCGACTTTTCGGCCGGACGCGGCCTGGGACGAATCTATCGCGTCTTCCCGAAGAGCTGCCAGCCTCGCCAGCCTCAACGGTTGGCTGGATGGACGACCGATCACCTCGTTGGTGCTTTGGATCAGCCCAATGGCGTACAACGCGACATGATCCAACAGTGGCTGGTCTACCGCAAAGATCGGGCAGCCGGCCCGCTGTTGCGGCGTTTGGCGAGGAGAAGCCCGGATGCCAAAGTCCGACTGAGTGCTCTTGGGGCCCTTTCGGGGCTTGATATGGCGAACGACGATCTTCTACGTGACGCATTGGACGACCCGCATCCCGCAGTGCTGCGGATGGCGGCTGAAATGAGTCAGCGACGACTGAACTCCAGCCCTGTTGTCCAGTCGGCCATCTTGCTGCGACTAGAAGATCCCGATCCGCAGGTTCGTCTGCAGATAGCGTTTACCCTTGGTTACGTGACGCGTCGTTGGGCCGCTCGTGGCCTCGCGAGTCTGGCACTTCGAGACGCAAATGACCCGTTCATGATGGCTGCCGTAATGAGCTCGGCAGTTGAGTTTCCCGGTGACATTTTGACGGCCGTGCTCAAACACAGGTCGTTGAGCGATCCGCAAGCTGCATTGGTCGAGAATCTGTTACGACTTTGTCTCGAGTCGCAAGAAAATCGGGCGTTGGCTGATGCTTTGAAACAGATCGCCGTGCCAGGCAAAGAGGGTTATGCGACCTGGCAATTTCGAGTAATTGCCGGTTGGGCTGATGCGGTTCAGTACAGTGGCAGCTCGATCCACCAGTTCCGCGAGCGTGCGGATCCGCCGCTTAAGTCGTCCATTGATGGATTGGCCACGATCGTTCGACAAGCTTCGAAAGTGGCGTTTGACGAGCAAGCACGGCTGAGCGGCCGGGTGCAGGCTGTCCGGTTGCTCGGACGTGGGATTGGGGAAGACGAATCCAGTCCACGGAAACTGGCTCAGTTGCTTGCTCCTCACGAGCCCGGTCAACTTCAGCAGGCCGTGGTGGAGCGTCTGGCAGCAATTCAACCGGAGAATCTGGCCGAGCTGCTGTTGGCTGGCTGGCAGCAATATGGCCCGCAGCTGCGCCCTCAGATCCTGGAGATTTTGCTTGGTCGAAAACAGTGGACGATTGCCTTGCTCGATGCGATGGAATCCGATGAAATTCCGCCTCAGGAAATCGGCGCCGTCCATCGCAATAAATTGATTCTTTACGGCGACATGGATGTCGTCAATCGGGCGACTCGGTTGTTCAAAGAGACGCAGTCGGTGACACGCGAGGCTGTTATTCGAAAGTATCAGCCGCTTGTGACGCAGACAGGTGATGTGGAACGCGGGCGGGAAGTGTTTCGGGCCCATTGTGCCACTTGCCACCAGCTGGAGTCGTATGGAACGGATATCGGACCCGATCTGCGTTCCCTGACGGATCGATCGACCGAGGGACTGTTGGTCGCGTTGCTCGATCCCAATCGATCGGTCGCGCCTCGCTATGTCGAGTACTCGGTACAAACCATTTCCGGGCGAATGGTCTCGGGAATCATTGCCGGAGAAACGGGGAACAGTTTGACCCTGGTCGACTCGCAGGGCAAGAAGCATGCGCTGGTCCGTGCGGATGTCGACGAGCTGATCAGCTCGGGGCGGTCATTGATGCCGGAAGCTATCGAAAAACTATTTCAGCGGCCAACGGATCTTCGCGATGTAATCGCCTATCTACAATCACTCGATGCACCAAAAAAACAAATCCGATGAATGTGACACTGGTCAAGATGTTGCCGTGCGAACCAGAATCGAAATGACGCTCATCAGAATCAGCAACACAACGATACCTGACAAGATGCCCATCCATTTTCGTATCGTGTCCGGTTGTTCGGATACCAAAGGCAAAGGCTCTCTTTGTCTTTGGCGAATCAGGCAAAGCACCGCGATGGCCGCCAGGCAGATCCAGTAGATGTGCTGCTCGAGTTCGTTCCAAAATGGTGCGTAGAAAACTCCTTTTCTCAAATGGCTGAAAAGCAGGAATAGGAAGCAATATCCGATCAAGAATGCGGGTGCGAAGACCGGTGAGCGGTCTTCGGGATCACGTGTGAACCATTCCCACACGGCAAAGCCAATCAGCGTGCTCACAGCCACGGCAAGCCAGGCGTGGACGATTTGACCGGTTGCGAAAGCCATCGGATCGGATTGTGCCAACTGCCGTCCCAACTCGACCATTTTTCGAAATTCAAATCCGTGGACCAGGTTCGTTGCCGGCACGATGAACAAGAGGAAGAAAAGTGCCACACGGTTGACGGTCTTCGAAGCAGATAGACCGTGCGGCCAATTTCGACTGAAGACGCCGTAGGCCAATCCCAATCCACCACAGAACCCCAATGTGAACTCCATCACGTTCCACCAGTTGAAGTCGATCCTCGTTGCGGCGCCCAGTGTTTGCAGGAAGTTGCCGAAAGCAAATCCGATCCCGCCACCTAATGCCGAGTACGCGGCGACACGGAAAGCTCGCCGATAACCGTGCCGGTAGAGGAACCAGCCGAGTGCGATTGAGGCACCGAGGCAGGCGGCCCACAATTCTGAACGTGGCGGTGTCATCATCCATTCGAACTGATAAATCAGCAAACCCCAAGAAAGGACGCCCCCCGCGACCATCTGGGTCACCAAGTTTGCCCAGTCGGGTCGGTGGGAGTCGGTCGACTCCAAGCCGAGCCCCAGAAACCCGCCGCCGATCCAGCCGTACAGCCCACCGATAATACCGAGCGTCGTGAGGCCGTACAGCACGATTGGCCATTCGGGGCTGCGGCCGTGCCCGACCAGAATCCCGTAACTCATCATTCCGCCCACTGCCCAGCCGATGCCGCCCAAGGCAGCCAGAACGGGCAGACGCTCGATCCAGTCCCTGCGGCGTGAGGCAGCCACGATCGCTATCGCACCGATGGCACCAGCCCAGCAGGCGCCCCATTCGTGGCCAAAATGGCCGCGAATCGCCCAACCCAACCCAAGACTCAACGCGACCAATAGTATGGCAATCGCACGAGCCATGATCACTCCCATGCCAGTTGTTGGAAAACGATCGCCTGTTCAGTCAAATGAAGTGATGTTCCCAAGGTTCGGTCTCGTTGAGTCTTCACGGCTTCCGAATGGGTCTTCCGATTAATCTGCATTTCTGTGAGGGGAAACAGCATGGTTTGGTGATTCTTCTATCAGGGAATGTGTGACGAGTATCTGTGAACCAAGGGAGCCCCGGCAGCCATGGATCCAACGACCGTTTCGGATGTGGCTCGGCAGTTCCCCGAAAATGGGATGAAGCTGCTACTGAGCAATCCGCACAATATGCGTGATCTGTTGGCGCTGACCGGCTCGGAACTAGCCCAGCGGGTCGACACCGATCGGATGCGTCTGATGCCCACGACCTTTGTACACCGAGATTACCGGCACGTCGAGTCGGACGTTGTGCTATCGGCTCCTCTGCGTGACGTGATACGGCCACCACGCGACCTGCTGGTCTATGTGTTGGTCGAGCACCAATCGACTCCTGATCGGATGATGCCACTGCGTCTGCTGGACTATGTTGTACAGATTTTCACGCAACAAACGCGTCAATGGGCCAAGCAAGACAAGTCGTTTGTCCGGCTCAAGCTGCACCCCGTGCTGCCGATCGTCTTCTACACAGGTACGCGGCCCTGGAAATCGGTACAGCGTCTGAGCGATCTAGTAGTGGCCGGAGAGAGGTTCGAACAGGTGACTCCCGCAATGAATCCACTCTTTGTCAATTTGCCGCAATTACCGCGGGAAACGCTTGAGCGAACCGGCGGGGCATTTGGGTGGGTGTTGCAGTTGGTCCAGCAGCGCAAGTGTCGGTCCGCGGAGTTTCGTCGGTTGTTGGGGCGAGTTGTTCGGCATTTGGAGAAGCTGGCGCCTGTCGAGCGATTGCGGTGGCTGGAATTGCTTTCATATGTTATGGCTTTGGTCTATCATGAACGAGGCCCAGCTGAAGGGCCGGTATTGCAAGAGACGATCGAATCATCCGTACGCACGGACTCGCTTCGGCAGGAGATATCGCAGATGGGCAAAACGATCGCGGAAGAACTGATGGAACGGGGCAAACGTGAAGGCAAACGTGAGGGCAAACGTGAGGGGCTGCGCGAAGGTGAGCGCAAGGGCGCGAAAGCCGCTGAGATTGCGGCTCGGCAGCGAACGTTGATTCGGCAGTTGGAAAAACGGTTTGGCGAAATTCCTGCGACGATCTCGTCTATCGTCAACGCCACCCATGACGTGCAGCGACTCGACCAATGGCTTGACCAGATCGTGATTGCGGAAAGTCTTGACGACTTTGGTTTTGAGCCTTGACAGGCGCCACCTCCCACTAATGCTCGTGTCGTTTCGCACCAACAACAGACGCTCGACCACCCGGTCGGTCGTAATGATACGGTGCTCTGTTCCGTGTTTTAGTAGTGGGGTTGCACAAAAGCCGGTCTTGGCGAATCATGGTCAGCGATACAGGAGCCGATCGAATATGCACCAAGAGGAGTTTCTAGATGGCAACGCTCGCACTGTTGGGGGGACCGACAACCAAGACCAAACCGTTCCCTGCGTGGCCCGTTTTTGACCAGCAGGAACGTGCGGCTGTGCTCGAAGTGCTCGAAAGTCGCGTCTGGTGGAGAACGCCCGGTACCAAGACGCTCGGGTTCGAGCAGGCATTTGCCGAGTACCATCGGGCAAAGCATGGTATCGCTATTACCAACGGTACCCATGCGTTGGAGGTCGTTCTGGCTGCCGCCGGCGTTAGTTCGGGTGACGAAGTTATCGTGCCCGACTATACATTTGTCGCAACGGCCAGTTCGGTCTTGTTCACCGGCGCGATGCCGATCATGGTCGATGTCGATTCCGAAACGTTTTGCATGGATCTGGAACAGGTCGAGCATGCGATTACGCCGCGCACCAAGGCAATCATTGCGGTCCATCTTGGTGGCCATCCTGTCGATATGGATCGGCTCACGGAAATAGCTCGGAAGCATGACGTGATGTTGATCGAAGACTGTGCGCATGCCCACGGCAGTCGATGGCGGGATCAATATGTCGGCACGTTCGGCATCGCCGGGACGTTCAGTTTTCAGGAAGGCAAGTTGATGACGGCTGGTGAGGGGGGCGTCGTGATTACCAGCGACGATCAATTCGAGCGTGCGGCGCGTGCCGTACACGACTGTGGACGTATGCCCGGCGAGTGGTTTTATAGCCACTATGTTTACGGATCGAATTATCGGCTAAGTGAGTGGCAGGGGGCTGTTCTGGGTGTCCAGCTGACCCGCTTGGAAGATCAGACGCGACGACGACACGAGAATGCCAACCTGCTCGATAAGCTGTTCGAGGACGTTGAAGGAATCACTCCACAACGTTTGGACCCGCGATGTTCACGCAATGGGCATTACGCCTATATTTTCCACTACGATTCGGCTGCATTTGGCGGTGTGCCGACCGAGCGATTCATCGAGGCGATGTTGGCCGAAGGGATTACGAACCAAGCGGCTTATCCACCGGTGCATGCTCTGGATCTGTTTCAGAACGGCGAGTATCGAAAACGACTTTGCCCTGAGCAAGCTGCCGAGCCGCATGCGTTTCTAAAACAGCCGTTTCCCGAGACCGACCGGGCAGCCTGGCAGACTTACTGGGTGCCGCAAACCGCTCTGTTAGGCGACGAAGAAGACATGCATGAAATTGTCGAGGCGGTTAAGAAGATTCAAGAACATGCTAAAGAACTCGCCTGATGGCAAGCGGCTAGCCGCTCGGTGCGTGATACGTTCACACTGAACCTGTATGCCGTCCCCGAAATTCGAAACCTGAGTTCTTACTAAACGTCATCCCTTGAAGTCGCCGCGGCCACGAATGACTTGCTCACCTATTCGGATGATGATTTCCGATTCAATGCCTTCGACTTCGTTTGTGCCCTTAATGAGATGGGAGACGATTCGGCCGTCACGGACGCGCAAAACACCGCATGTTTTAGAGCCCGTTTGCAGTTCGATGCGATGCTCGCCCGCCTCGATCCACTTGTCGTGGACGCCGACCGTGTCGAACGTAAAAAAGAAAATAAACTGGTCCGTGTTACTCGAGTGAGCATACGCGCGCAGGCTGGCATCGTGCGACAAATGAGGTGTTATGCCGCTTTCCATTAAAAGCCGTGGAAGCCATGTGTTGGTAGAGTAGTTGTCTAGTTGGTATAGTATGCGATCTATGCCGACTGCCTTAAGGGTGTCTCTCAGTATTGTGCAAGGCTGCCCGAGCAGATCAATCTCGGGCAAGTCGCTCGACAGGACTAGCCATCCGCCACGTTCAACATGATCGGCGAGTGTGCGTTGGGCCGATTCGTCCATGAAGAAGGCACTTTGTATGGCAACCACTTTGGGTGAGTTGGACTGGTTCTGGGAAAGCGACTCGAGTTCGATCATACCGACAGAAAAACCGGCCTGTTGGAGCACCTTCGAGAAAGGCTCGAAACCCTCGTATCCACACCGTGGGATGGCGCGGTCTGCCAGGCCCCAGTAACGCGCGTCTGGAATCCAGGACGATACAGCTGCGTAAGGCGCATAGAGCAGGTACGTGATGTCGGTTGTGATTGAACACTCGAGCAAGGCTTCACCGTTTTCGGCAAACCAATCGTTTAGGAACTTTGCCGTGTAATACATAGGCCGGCAACGACCGTTTTCATCGATCGGTGCGTCGGATGGAAAAGTCGGACATTGTTTCTTGGTGATGCGATCAAGCGAATCGTCCCAGTAATCCGTGCTGACGCCGCAGTAGATATCGTAACCGGTAGCACCGCCGGCAATCGAAACGAGTGTCTGATAGAACGGGATGATTGGGAACCGGCTCTTGGCATCGTACAGCATGCCGAACCCCCAATTCTCTTCCATATTTATGCCGCGAGCTCGCCGTGCTGTGTTGATGTAGCGACTGAATACATCCTGGTCATAAGCGGCAACACCCAGCCAGCTGATCATCCCGTAATGGTGTACGTCGGCGTCGCTTTCGATACGATTCATCGCAAACCACCATTCCGGATACAACTTGACATAGTCGTCTGGAATCGGCTCTTCCACGGACTTGTCTTGATCGGGGATGTTTTCGTCGATCGGGGGCGTGATGCCCGCGTAGTTGGTCAGGTAGGGGAGCGGGAGATCCAGGTACCGCTTGTAGTTTGCGTAGGTTTCCCTGCGATACCGCCACTGGTACTCGGCCCAGTCGATGTATTGCAGCAGATCGCCAAGTTGGCTCACGACCGGTGTCGGCGGTTCCGATGCCGGGTTGCCGGGAAGCTTGGGCGTCGGAATCAGCTCGAACGCCTCGTACTGAGTGCCGTGCAAGCGATTGAACGTGGCAATGTCTTTGTAGCGATCGGCCAACAAGCGATGATAGTAACGGACTCCGGAAGGCTCATAACCGATATTCCAGGGTGGATCGTTCGATGTGCAGTAGACAGTTTCATCGTTCAGCTGAATCGCAATTACCGATCCATTGGGATGGGCGAACGGGACCAGAATGTCGTGAACGGACTCGAGCCAGTGCCGGACCATGGCATCGAAATCAGCCTCCCAGGGTGCGGGAAGTTGCGTCGCGTCATAGCACCACGTGACCGGGCCACCGTGGTGGCGGCGTGCCGGAGCAACTGATTCATTCAGCGAGGGACATACCAAATCAGGCAGGCCCCCGACGTTCAATTCCGAGTGGACGAACGGACCTGGCTTGGCGATCATCAACAGGCCGAGCGACTGTACGCATTTCATGAACCCAATCACATCGCGGCTATCCTTGGTTTTGCCGCTGAAGTCGTGGCACGGTTTGCCGTTTTCCCAGACCAGATGGTGACGCCAAGGGATGTAGAATGTGATACAGTTGACGTTGGCTTGTTTCAACTTCCGCAGCCGATCTTCCCAATTGCCGCGGCGGTCTCGATAGTATTGGTAGTCTGAGGCGACCAGGAATAGCGGCGAGTCATCTTTCCAGAAACGTCCATCGTGATATGTAATCGTGGTCATGGGGTCCCTCTTGCGGCTACAGAGTCGTTCGAGTGTTTGGCCGAACGGCCCTCAGAGCGAGTTCCGGCCTGCGCCAACTCAGCAACACCATTTTCCATGAATCATCAAACGTCGCCAGGGGGCGTTGATCGGACAAGAAACGGGCAGGCGTTCTGTTTTGGTGTTAGAGATCTGACCCCGCGCGGTTTTGTGGCCCGCTGGACTCGGGCCAGCAACTGCTGGTAGTATACGCGGTTGGGTGACTTTGTTTCTTTCCTCGCGATGGGCGTGGGTGTTTGGTGTCCGATGGATGGCTGAATCGTGAAGCACAAACCTCAGACACTACCGCGCCAATACCCGACTGGGGAAGATTCCCAATCGCCAGCCACGGCATCGGTCTCAAGAAAAATGCTTTACGCAACCAGCATGACCTGGGCCGCGACTTCGGTAGTTACCTCATTTCTTGTGGTTTGGTTTTCGGGTTGGACGCTTCTCCACATGTACACGCCACTGCTTTACTTGTGCGTGTTTGTTCTGGGGGCAAGCGCCGTCGTGATTCCGGTGCTCCTAATTGTTGGAACGTGGTGCGCCGCCGTAAAAAGGATTACAGCTCGGCAGTTTGCAGTTGTGCTTGCCTTGAACCTTTTTACAGCGTTGGTACATGCAGTGACGTTTCTGGTTGAGAATTCCAGGTATCAATGACAGCTGGCCCCTGTGGGCCGAAAGGGCTGGCAAGCTATTTATCGAAAACGGAAATGAAAGCAATCAAAGTAATCTCAAAGAAATCACTCTGATCGTGTCATGTCTTGGGCGGCTCGTTGACGCGCGTCACCGAGACAATCTCCTTCGGATCATCGTTCCCCCTGCCAGACTGCCGATCCACTCACCCCAAAGCCATCGTAAACGGCGTGCCCCGTCAAATCCGGTTCAAGAACAATCCAAAACCAGAGTGATACTGATTTCTGTCATCCGTCTTGGGGACAGACCGTCCCTACGCCAACGGCGGCGGGACGTAAAACAACTAACGCAACACGGACTTGATGCAAGTGTACAAACAAACGCCCACACGCGCCGGTAACCTGTTCGTTGAGTCTCTACGCCAACGGCGGCGAGTCCACATAGCCCAGGCTTTGGATGCCGGAGGTCTTCCGGAGGCATCCTGCCCTGGGCCATGAGAACTCACACCTTCGGTGTAGAGACCTGGGTACAGCATCATTCGGTAAGGCTACGGATACGACCTGACGCTGGCGGCCGAATCCTCGACGCGGTGGCCGAAGTCCGCCGCCGACTGGGAATCGGCAGGCGCGTATGGCTTATGTGTTATTGTGACATAGGTCAGGCACCTCGGCCACGGAAGAGCCGGGAAGGCAGCAGCATGGACCGGCCGGTTTTCAAATCGACCGCCAGCCCACCGGGCTGGCGGTTCGTACGTGCGGAGGGGAAAAAGACTGAAATGACTGCCTTCTGTCACCGATTGTGTGGTGGGCAACGCGTCGAACGGTGTCGCGTTTGCCCGAACGCCGCCCCCCCCTCGCTCCGGCACGCTTCGGGGGAGAAGACCCGCGCGTTACTTTTTCCCTTTAGTATAGAGTCATTGGCAACTCTGCCCGTCACTCCCTGTCGCTTGCGCCACGCGCCTTCCTCACCGTCATGGCCCAACTGCTTTCCTATTCTTCTCCTTTGGTACTACCAGTTATTCCACCACCATAAGAACCTCTGATACGGACGCTTTGTTTGATTTCGTGTGGCAGCATAGAACTCATCACTATATTGCAGCGACTGACTTTCCGTAATGGGCATTCCGTCTGGTGCCCAATAACGTTTTCTGCCGTGAGAAAACTCAAAAGCACGCCGGCCATTCTTGTAGTAACGTATCGTTCTAATATGGACAAGCTTTAGCGTCATGGTACGCCGTTCCCACTGCTCCCATGCACGAATGCC